>DATDLZ010000146.1:0-17912 GCA_036519055.1 Mycobacterium sp. | reverse complement strand
GGTCCGTCGGCGGGGCGTGGAAGGACAGCCCGACGTCTCATGGTTCCGGCCGGACGGCTCCGAAATGAACGACGACGACTGGGATTCGGGCTTCGGTAAATCAGTGGCGGTCTACCTGAACGGCCTGGGCATCCCCGACCTCGACGCCCGCGGGCAACGGGTTACCGACGACTCGTTTTTTCTGTGCTTCAATGCCCACCACGAGCCGATCGAATTCACCTTGCCGCCAGGCGAATTCGGCCCAGCGTGGCTCCCCGTCGTCGACACCGCCGAAGCGACCAACCCCGTTGATCGCCAACCGATTCCGGCTGGCGATACCGTTCGGGTAGCCGCACGAGCGACCGTGGTGCTGCAAGCCAGCGACGAGTAAACGGTCGGCTCAACCGATTCCCGGTCAGCCGTGCGGCGCCTCAGAGATCTTGGTGTCTGGCTTGCCGAGCGTCTGGCAGTAGGTCGCCGCTGATAGCCGGGTCGCGGTGATCTCCAGGTTGGAGGGGTCGGCGCCGCTCTTGTCCTTGAGCATCTTGCTGACCTCGTCGTTCTGCTTCTTCTCGTCTTGCGTGGTGAAGTCCTTGCACTTGGTGTCACCACCGGTGTTGATGATCTGCGACGCAGAACATCCACTGAACAGAACTGCGGCGATCGCTATCGCGGCTGGCGCCATTGCCTTCATCTTCCGGCCTTTCCTGGAACGAAGTAGCAAGTCTCTGTACACCAGTTCGCCGGATTTCAAACCTTGTCGAGGCCGTCAGGCTGGTGACACCCGGATGCGGATGCCGCCGCTGCTCACCTCATCCAGGCTAGGCCGAAACGCAAAAACCCCCGACACGCCTAGGCGTGCGGGGGCTTTCGCGTGCGATCAGCCCTTGCGGGTCTTGACTGCCTCAGTGAGCTGCGGCGCGACCTTGAACAGGTCGCCGACCACGCCGTAATCGGCGATCTCGAAGATCGGCGCCTCTTCGTCCTTGTTGACCGCGACGATCGTCTTCGAGGTCTGCATGCCGGCGCGGTGCTGGATCGCTCCGGAGATGCCCAGCGCGATGTACAGCTGCGGTGAGACGGTCTTACCGGTCTGGCCCACCTGGAACTGACCCGGGTAGTAGCCGGAGTCCACCGCGGCGCGGGATGCGCCGACCGCGGCGCCCAGCGAGTCAGCCAGCTCCTCGACCACGCTGAACTTCTCGGCGCTGCCGACTCCACGGCCACCGGACACCACGATGGTTGCTTCGGTGAGCTCCGGGCGGTCGCCGGCGACCGCGGGCTCGCGTTTCGTGACCTTGGCGGCGTTCTCGGCGGCCTCGGGTACCTCCACGGTCACCTTCTCGCCTGCGCCGTCGGATGGCTCGGCGTCGACCGCGCCGGGCCGCACGGTGATCACCGGGGTGTCGCCGTTGGCCTGCGCCTCGACGGTGAACGCGCCGCCGAAGATGGAGTGGACGGCCTTGGGCCCGGCCTCCACACCGACCACGTCGACCAGCAGACCCGAACCGATCCGGGCGGCCAGCCGGCCGGAGATCTCTTTGCCGTCGGCGCTGGCGGCCAGCAAAACAGCTGCCGGACTGGCGGACTCGGCCAGTGCGGCGAGCACGTCGACGGACGGGGTGATGAGGTACTTCTCCGCCGTGTCGGATTCGGCGACGTAGATCTTGGCGGCGCCGGCCGCCTTCAATCCGTCGACCAGCGGGTCGGCCGTGCCCGGCTTGCCCACCACGACGGCGGCGGGCTCACCCAGAACGCGTGCCGCGGTGATCAATTCGGACGAGACTTTCTTCAAAGCTCCATCAGCGTGCTCGACGAGCACCAGTACTTCAGCCATGAGTTATTCGATGTCTTTCAGCTAGGGACTACGTCTTAGATGATCTTCTGAGAAACCAGGTACTGGGCAATCTGGCTGCCGCCCTCGCCCTCGTCGGTGACCTTCTCACCTGCGGTCTTCGGTGGCTTGGGGGTAGCTGTCAGCACCTTGGAGCCGGCGTTCGCCAGCCCGACCTCGTCGGCCTCGACACCGATCTCGGCCAGGGTCAGCTTGGTGACTTCCTTCTTCTTAGCGGCCATGATGCCTTTGAAGGAGGGGAAGCGCGGCTCGTTGATCTTCTCGTTGACGCTCACCACGGCGGGCAGCGAGGCCTCGATGGTGAACAGACCGTCGTCGGTTTCCCGCTCACCGGTGATCTTGTCGCCGTTCAGCGACAGCTTGCGCAGGTGGGTCAACTGGGGCAGGCCCAGGTACTCGGCGATGATGGCCGGCACGGCGCCGCCGGTGCCGTCGGTGGCCTCGTTGCCGGCGATCACCAGCTCGGTGCCCTCGATCGTGCCCAGCGCGCGCGCCAGCGCCCAGCCGGTCTGGACGACGTCGGAGCCGTGCAGCCCGTCGTCGAGCAGGTGGACGGCCTTGTCGGCGCCCATGGACAACGCCTTGCGAATCGCCTCAGTCGCCCGCTCGGGGCCCGCGGTCAGCACGGTCACCGACCCCTCGGTGCCGTCGGCGGCCTCTTTCTCGCGGATCAGCAACGCCTCTTCGACGGCGCGCTCGTTGATCTCGTCCAGCACGGCGTCGGCGGCCTCGCGGTCCAGCGTCCAATCGCCGTCTTTGAGTTTGCGCTCTGACCAGGTGTCCGGGACCTGCTTGATCAGGACCACGATGTTCGTCATGAGAGTGGCTTGTCCTCCTCGAGTGAGTCCTGCAGCCGTAAGCGACAGGACTTAGGTCACGTCTTGTGCGCCCCGCACCCGCATGTTACTGACCGGTAACTTTGCGCGGTTCGCTCTCACACCATAGCGGGTCGTCCTGCAGGTTCTGCCCCCACATGCCTTCGCTGGCGGCCAGAGACCTGCCCCACACTCGGGATTGCCCGTAGTGAAGCATTCGCGAACCCGTCGCCACGCGTTAGCCTGCCTATCAAATGAGCGCATTCATCCCCGACGTTCCCCACGCTCCCGCCGATGCCGTTCTGCCGTTGACCGGCGAACGCACAATCCCGGGTCTCGACGTGGAGAATTACTGGTTCCGTCGCCACGAGGTGGTCTACCAGCGGTTGACGCAGCACTGTGCGGATCGCGAGGTGCTGGAGGCGGGCTGTGGGGAAGGCTATGGCGCCGACCTGATCGCCGGGGTCGCACGCCGAGTGATCGCGCTGGACTACGACCAGGCCACCGTCGCGCACGTGCGGGCCCGTTATCCGCGGGTGGAGGTCATCCACGGCAACCTCGCCGAGTTGCCGCTGCCCGACCACTCGGTCGACGTCGTGGTCAACTTCCAGGTCATCGAGCACCTGTGGGATCAGCCACAGTTCGTCAGCGAATGCTTCAGGGTGCTGCGGCCCGGCGGGCGGCTGCTGGTGTCGACCCCCAACCGGATCACGTTCTCCCCCGGCCGCGACACCCCGATCAATCCGTTCCACACCCGCGAGCTCAATGCGGACGAGCTGACGGAGCTTTTGCGCGACGCCGGCTTTGCGTCGGTCCTGATGAGCGGGGTGTTCCACGGCCCGCAGCTGGCTGAAATGGACGCCCGGCACGGCGGCTCGATCATCGACGCCCAGATCGCGCGTGCCGTCGCCGATGCGCCCTGGCCGGCCCAGCTGCTGGCCGATGTCGCCGTGGTCACCGCCGCCGACTTCGACATCGTCGAGGCTGCGACGGAGCCGGCACACCATATTGATGACAGCCTGGACCTGGTGGCGATCGCGGTGCGCCCGTGACACCGGCGACCAGGGAGCCGGTGCCCGGGCTGTTCACCCTGGTGCTGCACACCCACCTGCCGTGGCTGGCCCATCACGGCCGGTGGCCGGTCGGCGAGGAATGGCTCTATCAGTCGTGGGCGGCGTCCTACCTGCCGCTGTTGCGGGTGCTGCGGCGACTGGCCGACGAGGACCGGCAGCGGCTGATCACGCTCGGTGTCACTCCGGTCGTGATGGCGCAGCTCGACGACCCGTATTGCCTTGACGGGATGCATCATTGGCTGGCCAACTGGCATTTGCGCGCCGCCGAGGCTGCCAGCGTGCGCCCCGGGGACGGGCCCGACACGTCGCCGGCCTCAGCACCGGAGGCACTGCGCGCCTTCGGAATTCGCGAACTCGCCGAAACCCAGGAAGCACTCGAGGATTTCACCACGTACTGGCGCCACGGGGCCAGCCCGCTGCTGCGGGGCCTCATCGACGCGGGCACGGTCGAATTACTGGGCGGACCCCTCGCGCATCCGTTCCAGCCGCTGCTGAACCCGCGGCTGCGCGAATTCGCGCTGCGCGAGGGTCTGGAAGATGCCCGGCAGCGGTTGGCGCACAAGCCGATTGGCATCTGGGCGCCCGAATGCGCCTACGCCCCCGGTATGGAGCACGACTATGCCGCGGCCGGAGTCGGCCACTTCATGGTCGACGGCCCATCGCTGCACGGTGACACCGCGCTGGGCCGGCCGGTTGGCGACTCAGGCGTCGTCGCGTTCGGGCGCGACCTGCAGGTCAGCTACCGGGTGTGGTCGCCGAAATCCGGCTATCCCGGCCACGCCGCCTACCGTGATTTCCACACCTACGACCACCGAACCGGTTTGAAGCCGGCCCGCGTCACCGGCCGCAACGTGCCCTCGGACAAGAAGTCGCCCTACGAACCCGACCGCGCCGATCGCGCAATCGACAGTCACGTAGCCGATTTCGTCGAGATGGTCCGCAGCCGACTCCTGTCCGAATCCGCGCGCATCGGGCGACCTGCCCACGTGGTCGCCGCATTCGACACCGAATTGTTCGGCCATTGGTGGTACGAGGGCCCGGTATGGCTGGAACGGGTGCTGCGGGCACTGCCAGAAGCCGGTGTGCGCTTGGGCACGCTGAGCGACGCCGTAAGCGCGGGCCTCGTCGGAGATGCCGTTGAATTACCGCCCAGCTCTTGGGGTTCCGGCAAGGACTGGCAAGTGTGGGCCGGTGACAAAGTGGCCGACCTGGTGCAGCTCAACGCGGAGGTCGTCGACACCACGCTGGCATGCGTCGACAAGGCACTGGCCCAGACCGCGACGCTGGACGGGCCGATCCCCCGCGACCACATCGCTGACCAGATCCTGCGCGAGACTCTGCTCACCGTTTCCAGCGATTGGCCGTTCATGGTGAGCAAGGACTCCGCGGCCGACTACGCCCGCTACCGGGCGCACCTGCACGCCCATGCCACCCGCGAGATCGCCGGTGCGCTGGCCTCGGGCCGCCGCGAAGTCGCACAGCGCCTGGCCGACGGCTGGAACCGGGCCGACGGCCTGTTCGGTGCGCTGGATGCGCGAAGGCTGCCGCGATGAAAATCCTCATGGTGTCGTGGGAGTACCCGCCGGTGGTGATCGGTGGGCTCGGCCGGCACGTCCATCACTTGTCGACCGCACTCGCCGCCGCCGGCCACGACGTCGTGGTGTTGTCGCGGCGTCCCACGGGCACCGACCCGAGCACGCACCCGTCTTCGGAAGAGATCAATGAGCACGTCCGGGTCGTCGCCGCAGCGCAGGACCCGCATGAGTTCTCCTTCGGCAGCGACATGATGGCCTGGACGCTGGCCATGGGCCACGCGATGGTTCGGGCGGGGTTGTCGCTGAAAGACCGGCGCCGCGACCGCGCGTGGAAGCCCGACGTGGTGCATGCGCATGACTGGTTGGTCGCTCATCCGGCGATCGCGCTGGCCGAATTTTACGACGTGCCAATGATTTCCACCATCCACGCGACCGAGGCCGGCCGGCATTCGGGCTGGGTGTCGGGATCACTGAGCAGACAGGTACATGCGGTTGAGTCGTGGCTGGTGCGCGAATCCGACTCGCTGATCACCTGTTCGGCGTCGATGAGCGACGAGATCAACGATCTGTTCGGCCCGGGGCTGTCCGAGACCACGGTGATCCGCAATGGTATCGAGGCGGCGCGATGGCCGTTCGCGCGCCGCAGGCCCCGCTCCGGACCGCCGGAGCTGTTATCCGTGGGCCGGCTGGAATACGAGAAGGGTGTGCACGAGGCGATCGCCGCGCTGCCACGCATCCGGCGGGCCTACCCCGGCGCCACCCTCACCATCGCGGGTGAAGGCACCCAGCAGGACTGGCTCGTCGAGCAGGCTCGTAAATACAAGGTACTCAAGGTAACTCACTTCGTCGGGCGACTCGATCATGATGATCTGCTGGCCGCCCTGCATCGCGCCGACGCCGCCGTGCGGCCCAGCCATTACGAGCCGTTCGGGCTGGCGGCGCTGGAAGCCGCGGCCGCGGGCACCCCGTTGGTGACGTCGAACATCGGCGGCCTGGGCGAGGCAGTGATCAATGGCGAGACTGGGATGTCGTGTCCGCCGCGCGATGTGACTCGGCTGGCCAAGGCGGTCATCGCCGTGCTCGACGATCCGGCGGCCGCACAACGCCGGGCCAAGGCCGCACGGCAACGACTGACCGCGGATTTCGACTGGCACACGGTGGCCGACGAGACGGCGCAGGTGTACCTGGCGGCCAAGCGCCGGGAACGCCAGCCGCTGCCGCGGCTGCCCATCGTCGAGCACGCGCTGCCGGATCGCTAGATAACCAGGGCCGTCTCATGCGCAGGTACCGTCGGCCCAATGGGGCTTGTGTATTCGAGCGTGATCGACGCACCGATCTACGAGGTGTTCGACTGGCATGCCCGGCCCGGCGCGTTTACCCGGCTCACGCCGCCGTGGCAGCCGATGCGGTTGATCGCCGAGGCTGACTCACTGGAGAACGGACGCGCGGTGCTCGGCCTGCCGGGTGGTCTGCGCTGGGTGGCCGATCACCAACCCGATTCCTACGACCCGCCTCGGCGCTTCGTCGACACCATCGGCATCGACGGATTGGCGTCGCTCCCGGCCAAGCTGGCGGTGCGGTGGCGGCACACCCACGACTTCGAAGAGGTCGCCGGCGATCGCACCCGGCTGACCGATCGCGTCGCAACGCCGGTTCCCGCCGTCGCGCTGCGCTCGATGTTCCGTTTCCGGCACCGCCAGTTGGCCGACGACCTCGCCGTACACCGGCATGCGGCCGAGCATGGGTTGAGCCCGATCACCATCGCCATCACCGGCGCCTCCGGGCTGGTCGGCTCGCAGTTGGCGGCCTTCCTGTCCACCGGCGGCCACCGGGTGATCCGGCTGGTCCGGCACCCCGCTACCAAAACCGATGAACGCCAATGGAATCCAGAAAGCCCCGATGCGGGTCTGCTGGCCGGCGTCGACGCGGTCATCCACCTCGCGGGCGAGTCGATCGCGGGCCGCTTCACCGATCAACACCGCGCCGCGATCCGGGACAGCCGGATCGGCCCGACGCGCCGGTTGGCTGAGCTGATCGCCCAATCGAGCGACGGGCCCAAGGTGCTGATCAGTGCGTCGGCCATCGGCTTTTACGGCTACGACCGGGGCGAGGAGGCGCTGACCGAGGACAGCGAACGCGGCGACGGGTTTCTGGCCGACGTGGTCGCCGACTGGGAAAACGCAACGGCCCCGGCCGAGCAGGGCGGAACGCGGGTGGTCCGGGTGCGCACCGGAATCGTGCAGTCCCCCGCCGGTGGGACACTTCGGCTGTTCCGGCCGCTGTTCTCGGCCGGGCTCGGCGGCCGACTCGGCAACGGCCAACAGTGGCTGTCCTGGATCGGGATCGACGATCTGGTCGACGTCTATCACCGCGGGCTGTGGGACACCGACTTGTCCGGGCCGGTGAACGCGGTTGCTCCCGAACCGGCGCGCAACGTCGACTACACCCGCACACTGGCCCGCGTTCTGCATCGCCCCGCGTTGTTGCCGGTTCCGCCGTTGGGGCCGCGGGTGCTACTCGGCGAGCAGGGTGCGCGGGAACTCGCGTGCGCCAACCAACGGGTGCTACCGACGCGGTTGCAGCAAGCAGATCACCGATTCCGGGGCCCTGACCTCGAGCAGACCCTGCGGCACCTGCTTGGCCGCGCGCCGGCGTAACCCCCGGCTACAGGCCCCGGGGTGCCGACCGGACCGCGGCGATCGCCTCTGCGTCGCCGCCGAACTCAACCCGCACGGCATCACGGCCCGCGACGAATAGCAACAGCTCCTGCGGTTCGCCGGTCACCGTGACGGCATCGCCGCGACCCACCCGGGCGATCCGGTCGCCGGCGGGTGTCCGCAGCTCGACCTGAGCGGGCAGCTTTCTCAGCATCATCCGGCTCATCAATCCGAGCTGGCGCCGCAGCGGCGTGGCGATCGATGCGTCAAGCACTCTGGGCTGCCAGCCGTCGACGGCTCGGCGCACGTCCTCGTGGTGAATGAACATCTCGCCGAGATTCGCGACCGAATCGATCAGCTTGAACGGCGAATAGATCGGCGGACCGGATGACACCAGGTTGACCAGGTCATCCCAGTTGGTCGACTGCGCAACCTTGTTCTGCACCTCCTCGGTGTAGCCGGCGAGGAAAGGCAGACTGATACCCGGCGTCGCATCGAGACGCCGTTCCCGAATGACCAGGTGAGCGGCCAGATCGCGGGTTTTCCAACCTGCGCATAGCGTCGGCGCGTCGGGGCCTACCTGGCGAAACGTGCTCACGAGTGCGCTTCGTTCACGCTGCGCTGCGGTCATGGATCCACCCTAGGCGAGATATCTCTGGCGAGCGGGCCAGATGTTCAGTAAGTTAAACTTTAATATTATGAAGTTAATCTGCCGGGTGGACGTGTTTGTCTTCGTCGTTTGCGAGGTATAGCCCGTGAGTCTGGGCCGTACGGGTTGGTCGCGACCCGACCCTTCGAGAGGGGTTTCAGTGGGCGAGGTGCGTGCGCTGTCGTTAGCGCCATCCGCGCAGCCCCTTGAGCGCAACCCGCAATCCTGGTCAGATCCCGCACAGTTCGACGTGTGGCGAATCGGGTTGCGCCGCAAGGTCTTGACGCATCTGACCGAGTTCGTGACCGGCCGATGCGCTGCCGAACTCGATGAGTCAGGCGTGGATGTGGCCGGCGACGTCCTGATGAAATTCGTCGCGGGCGGCAAATGCCTGCGCTCGACTTTCATGTATCTGGGCTGGCTGGCCGGCGCCCAGGACAGCGACGAGGCGCTGTTTGCCTCCGCCGGACTGGAACTGCTGCACGCCTTCGCGCTGCTGCAGGACGACGTCATGGATGCTGCCCCGTCGCGCCGCGGTCGTCCGGCCGCACACATGCAATTCAGCCAATGGCATCGAAATCGGCAGCTGTCCGGCCCCGCCGGGCGATTCGGCGAATCGGCGGCGATCCTGCTCGGCGATCTCTGTCTGATCTGGGCCGAACAGATGCTGCGCGAAAGCGGCATCGACTACCGCCGTCTGCAGCAGGCCTGGCCGCGTTACGACGCCATGCGCACCGAACTCGCACTTGGCCAATTCGCTGATCTGGCAAGCGATATCCGTGACCTGCCGTCGTTGGATACCGTGCTGGAGATAGCGCGGCGCAAATCGGGCAACTACACCGTGCGTCGGCCGCTGGAGATCGGCGCGGCGATGAGCGGCTGCAGTGACCGCACCGTCTCCGGCCTGGGCCGCTACGGCGAAGCGGTGGGCGAAGCATTCCAGCTGCGCGACGATCTGCTGGGGGTGTTCGGCGCCGAGACGGTGACCGGCAAGCCAAGCGGCCAAGATCTGATCGAACGCAAGGCCACCAGCGTGGTGATCGCCGCACACGACCTGGCCGATCCGCCCACCCGCCGGCAGCTCACCGAGCTGATGAACACCGGCGATCTCGACGACACCGCCGTCGAGCGTTGGCGTACCTTGATCGTCACGACGGGAGCGGTGCAGAGGATCGAAGACATGATCAGCAGCCGGGTCTCGTCCGCGCTGAACGAGCTCGACGATCTTCGGATCGGCGAGCCGGTGCGGGCCGGGTTGGCGAACATGGCTGCCGTCTGCACGGAGCGAACCGAATGAGGACCGTAGCGGGGCCGAACAGCCGGGTGGTCGTGGTCGGCGCCGGTCTGGCCGGGTTGTCCGCGGCGCTGCATCTGGCCGGGCGCGGCCGTGAGGTCATAGTGGTCGAACGAGAAAACTGGCCCGGCGGACGCGCCGGACGCCTCGACGTCGGCGGCTATCAGCTTGACACCGGGCCGACCGTACTGACGATGCCGGACATCATCGATGACGCTTTCGCCGCGGTCGGCGAAAGTCGTTCTGCCCGACTGGATTTGATGACGGTGGATCCGGCTTACCATGCGCAGTTCGCCGACGGCAGCAGCCTCGACGTGCACAGCGACGCGGATCTCATGGCGGACACCATCCGAGAATTCGCCGGCGCCAAGGAGGCCGAGGGCTATCGGAAGCTGCGCGATTGGCTGACTCGGCTCTACCAGACCGAGTTCAACGGCTTCATCGCCGAGAACTTCGATTCCCCGCTATCACTGGTGAATCCGCAGCTGGCCCGACTGACGGCACTCGGTGGATTCCGCAAGTGGGACACCATGGTCAATCGGCACATCTCCGACGATCGGTTGCGGCGCGTCTTCACCTTCCAGTCGCTGTACGCCGGAGTGGCGCCGAAGAAGGCCCTGGCGGTGTACGCGGTGATCGCCTACATGGACACCGTCTCGGGGGTTTACTTTCCGCGCGGCGGCATGCGGGCACTGCCCGACGCACTGGCCGCGGCCGCCACCGATGCCGGAGTGCGCTTCGTCTACGGCGCCACGGTCACCGGCCTGGAGCGCACCGGCAGCCGCGTGGCAGCCGTACGGACCGACACCGATCAGCGCATCGCCTGCGACGCCGTGGTGCTGACCACCGAACTGCCTACCACCTACACCTTGTTGGGCCGCGAACCTCGTCGCATCGGTCGTCTTCGGCCGGCACCGTCGGCCGTTGTCGCACACATCGGCCGCCGCCAGGCGCCGTCGTCGGATCATTCACTGGCACACCACAACATCATCTTCGGCGAGCACTGGGATCAGACGTTCACCGACATCATCCGTGACGGCAGGCTGATGCAAGACCCGTCCCTGCTCGTCACCAGGCCGACGGCCAGCGACCCGAGCTTGGCACCGCGCGGCCACGAGCTGTTCTACGTGCTTGCCCCGGCGCCGAACCTCACCCGCGGTGTGGTCGACTGGTCGCGCCTCGGTGACAGCTACACCGAGCAGCTCATCGATACCGTTGGCGCACGGCTGATTCCGGGCTTTGGCGATGGCGCCGAGGTGCTGCACGTCGTCAACCCCGAGGACTGGGCCCGTCAGGGGATGATCGCGGGCACCCCGTTCGCACTGGCCCACACGTTCGCTCAGACCGGGCCCTTCCGTCCGGCCAACACGTTGCGGGGCATCGACAATGCCGTGCTGGCCGGATCGTCGACCGTGCCCGGCGTCGGGGTCCCCACCGCGATGATCTCCGGGCGACTGGCCGCCGACCGCATCACCGGCATCGTCGACGGGTCGAAGCGAACGGTCGTGGCGAAAGCCGGTCGCTCATGATCCGCACCGAGTTGACCGCGGCCGGCATCGAAGATCCCGACCTGCGCGGTGCCTACCGGCGCTGTCGCACCCTCAACGCAGCCCACGGCCGCACCTTCTTTCTGGCCACCCGGCTACTGGCGCCCGATCAGCGCCCGCCGATCCACGCGCTCTACGGCTTTGCCCGCTACGCCGACGACATTCTCGACGATTTCGATCCGGCCCTGAATACTTCGACCCGTGCGGCGCGGCTCCAGGAGTTGTCCGATCAGTTCTTTTCCGCTGAGGAACACCCGGCCAACCCGGTGCTGGTCGCCGCGCGGCACACCGCGCGGCGTTACGCCATCGGCGGCGACCTGTTCGACGACTTCCTGAACTCAATGCGGATGGACCTGACCATCACCGACTATCCGGACCGCCCCGCGCTCAACCTCTACATGAAGGGTTCAGCGGAAGCCATTGGCCTGCAAGTGCTTCCGATCCTTGGCACGATAGGACCGGCCGACGAGGCCGCTCCGCACGCGGCAGCGCTGGGCAGAGCCTTCCAGCTGACGAATTTCTTACGGGACATCGACGAAGACCTGATGCGGCAACGTGTCTACCTGCCGGCCGATGAATTGGCCGCCCACGGCGTCGATCGCGACATGCTGATGTGGTGTCACCACAATCGCCGGACCGATCGCCGGGTCCGTACCGCACTGGCCGATCAGCTCGACGTCGCGCGGCAGGTCTACCGCTACGCCGCAGACGGTGTCGCGATGCTGGAACCACGGTCACGACCATGCGTCGCGACCGCGCTGACGCTGTACTCGGAAATTCTCGAGCGCATCGAAGACTGCGACTTTGCGGTGTTCAGCCAGCGCGCGACCGTCGGCAACGGCCGACGGCTGCGCGTCGCCGGCGCCGGGCTGTTGCGTTCGTGGCGAGCCCGGTTGACGCACCCGGCCGCATCAGGCGATCGCAGAACCGGTGTGGCGTAGTGGATCACTGGCAGTACCTCATCGTTTTGGCGGCCTGCCTGGCGATCACCTTGCCGCTGGAGATCTTTCGCCCCGGCGTCTACCGTCAACTCTGGCGGGCCGCGCGCGCTGTGCTACCCGTCGCCGCCGTATTCGTACTCTGGGATGAGGTGGCTATCGGCACCCAGCTGTGGACGTACAACCCGGCATACGTCACCGGCGTGAACATCCCGATTCGGATGCCGGTCGAGGAGGTCCTGTTCTTTCTGGTGATTCCGTTGTGCGCCTTGCTGACCTATAACGCGGTGAGCGCCATCCTCGATCGGTTCAACCGCCGATGAGCGGCCTCGGCTACACCGTCCCCGCCATCGTGGCGGCGCTCACCGTCGGTGTGCTCGAGTTCACGGTTTTGCGCACCGGGCTTTTTCGGCGCCCGGCCTACTGGCTGTCGATGCTGATCGTGATCGGATTCCAGATCCTGGTCGACGGCTGGTTGACCAAGCTGAGTGCCCCGATCGTGGTGTACGACAATCGGCAAACCAGCGGCATCCGCTTTCCACTCGACATTCCGATCGAGGACTTCTTCTTCGGCTTCGCACTGGTAACCGCCGTCCTGCTGCTATGGGAGCGACAACGTGAACGTCGGTAACACCGGTCTCCCCCGCGCTGATGTGCCGGCCGCTTTTGACGTCGGCGCTCACGCCTACGATCGCCTCGTCGGGGCCAGCCCGGGATACCATGCCCACCTTCGCCTTTCGGCACAACGATTGCGCCTGCCCGATCAGGGCCGCGGGCTGCGGTTGCTCGACGCCGGCTGCGGCACCGGCGCGTCGACGGCGGCGCTGCTCAGTGTCGCCCCACATGCCGACATCATCGCAATCGACGCGTCACGAGGAATGCTCGACGAAGCGAAGAACAAATCGTGGCCCTCGTCGGTCCGGTTCGTGCACACGCCCGTGGAACGCCTGGCCGAGAACGGCATCGTCGGCCCGTTCGACGGGATCCTGGCCGCGTATTTGATCCGCAATCTGTCCGATCCCGACACCCAGCTGCAGGCGCTGCGCAACCTGTTGGCGCCCGGCGCCACGCTGGCGGTGCACGACTACTCGGTACGCGACTCGCGGGCCGCGACCCTGGTGTGGCACGCGGTCTGCTGGAGCATCATCATTCCCTCCGGCTGGCTGCAAACCGGGGACGCGACGCTGTACAAGCATTTGTGGCGCAGCGTGTTGACATTCGACGGCGCAACGCAATTCCGGCAGCGGCTGCGTGACGCCGGCTTCACCGCGGTGCGCAGCGAGACCATGCCGGGTTGGGAGACCCAGATCGCGCACACCTTCCTCGGGGATGCGCCGTGACGACCGATCGCCGTCGCCGCACCTTTCCGGCGCCACCCGGCCTGCACAGCGCGACGGCCCTAGCGTCGCGGCCGCGGGCGGTCGTCGTCGGCGCCGGAATCGCGGGGCTGGCCGCCGCGACGGGTCTGGCCGAGCGCGGCGTCAGCGTCGACGTCATCGAACGGGAGAACTACCTGGGCGGGCGCGTCGGCGGCTGGACCGATCACTCCGACGGCGTCGAGCTCGCGATGAACCGCGGCTTCCATGCCTTCTTCCGGCAGTACTACAACTTGCGTGCGTTGCTGAGCCGGGTCGACGCCTCGTTGTCCATGCTGAGTCCGGTCGACGACTACCCGCTCATCGACGGCGCCGGACGGCAAGACACCTTCCGTGGTCTACCACGCAACCCGCCGTGGAATGCATTGGTATTCGCCTTGCGCAGCCCGACTTTTCGCCTCACAGACCTCGCCCGCATCGACGCGCGTGCCGCTGCCCCGCTTGCCGCCGTGTCGCTGCCCGACATCTATCACCGCATCGATCACGTCGATGCCGAGACGTTCCTGAAGAGCATCAACTTCCCCGAGGCCGCTCGGCATCTGGCTTTCGAGGTGTTTTCTCGCAGCTTCTTCGCCCGCCCCACCGAGCTGTCGGCCGCGGAGCTGGCCACCATGTTCCACATCTACTTCCTCGGCTCCAGCGAGGGGCTGATCTTCGACGTTGCCAATGCCAACTACGACACCGCGCTGTGGCAGCCCCTGCAGCAATATCTGGCCGGCCTCGGGGTGCGATTCCGGCAAGGCAGCGCGGTGACGAGCATCGCCCGCGACCACACCCAGACATTCCAGATCCAAACCGATACCGGCGATCAGATGGACGCCGACGCCGTCGTGCTGGCTACCGACGTGGCTGGCCTGCAGCAGATTGTGGCGGCGTCACCCGGCCTTGGCGACGACTTCTGGCGGGCGCGGATCAAGAAGCTGCGCACCGCCCCGCCGTTCATGGTGCAGCGCCTGTGGCTTGACCGCCCGGTCTCCGCTGATCGAGCAGCGTTTCTGGGCACGGCCGGCCACGAACCGCTGGACAACATCAGCGTCTTGGATCGATACGAACGCCAAGCTCGCGACTGGGCACGGGCAACTGGTGGATCTGTTGTCGAATTACATTCGTACGCAGTGGAATCCACACATCCTCAAGAAGCCATGCTGAACCAGCTACACAAGCTGTACCCGGAGACCCGCTGGGCACGAGTGGTGCACGAACGCATCCTGCAGCACCGCGATTGCCCGCTTTTCGCCCCGGGCACCCACGCGCACCGGCCCGGCGTCGTAACACCGCTGCCGGGGCTACTGCTGGCCGGCGACGGGGTGCGCATCGACTTACCGGTGGCGCTGATGGAGCGCGCGGCCACCACAGGATGGACCGCCGCCAACCACCTACTGAAGCAGTGGGGACTTGCCGGCCATGCCCTGAGTACCGTTCCCAACCAAGGCCGTTGGGCGCTACTGCGCTATCTGGCCGGCCGAGAAAGGGTTTCGCGACAATGAGTATCGGCGACAACGTGCGGCGCCGCTGGCCCAAAGATTGGCCGCTGCAGGCGATCCCGCCGGCGAGGTGGGCCGACCAGCGTCCGACATACCGCGAGGCCTCACCCGCGATCATCGACGCCGCGCTGGACCGGTCGCAGCGCCGGCCGACCGGCAACTGGTACACCTTCGCGGCGAGCCGCGATGTGCGGGGCGGTCGCCCGCTGGGCACTCGCGTGGCCGGCGTCGAGCTGGTCGCCTGGCGTGATCAGCAATCCCAACTGCATGTCGGCCCGCGCAGCTGCCCGCATCTCGGTGCCGACCTGGCCACCGCGGCCGTGCACGGCGGCGCCCTGATCTGCCGATGGCACGGCCTCTGTCTGGACGCCGACACCGACGAATTCGGGTGGCGGCCGCTGCCCAGCTATGACGACGGCGTGCTCGCCTGGGTCCGCCTGGACGATGTCGGTGGCGAGGAGCCGCTCGATCAGCCGGTGATTCCGGCCAGACCATCCGGCGACACACTGGACGCCGTCGCGCGAATGGTCGGCACGTGCGAACCATCCGACATCATCGCCAACCGCCTCGATCCTTGGCACGGCGCGTGGTACCACCCCTATTCGTTCACCCGGCTCGAGGTGCTGACAACTCCGACCGAAGAGGCAGACCGTTTCCTGGTCGCGGTGACATTCCGGATCGGCCGCGTCGGCGTACCCACTGTCGCAGAGTTCACCAGCCCCGAGGCGCGCACCATCGTGATGCGTATCGTGGACGGCGAGGGAGCGGGCAGTGTGGTCGAAACTCACGCCACCCCATTGGGTTTGGGTCCCGACAACCGGCCGCGAACGGCGGTGATCGAAGCCACCGTGGCCCACTCCGACCGCACCGGCTTCAAGCGGGCGCGTCACGCCGCCCCGTTGATCACCGGGCTTATGCGCGTCGCCGCGGCCCGGCTGTGGAAAGACGACTTGGCCTACGCCGAACGTCGCTATCAGCTGCGGGCCGGTACACCATAATTTGTTCGCCGCTACGTTCGCGTGGAAACCTGTGCGCCGTTTGCCTTTGCGGTGACGTCGCGGGCGATGCCGTCGAACACCGCGCGACGAAGCCAACCGGATGCCGTCCAAAAGACTTCACCGGCAAGGCCATACGGCTGGAACACCACCCGCTGTCGATAGCAGCAACGACTGTCGCCGTCGGGGCGCACCGACAGCTCGAGCCAGAGGCGGCCCGGCAGTGGAACATCCGCGCGCAGCCGCAACAGCCGGGGCTGATCAACGTGCTCGACGCGCCACCAGTCCAGCGCCTCACCCGCGTGCAGCTGGCGCGATGCTGATGGTTGCGACGCAGCATCGGCGGTCCGACCAGTCCATCCACGCAGCGCCCAGCCGGGCGGTGCCGCGGACCAGCCGTGCTCAGAGCCAAGCGACTCGAACGCCCGCCACAGCGTCTCGACATCGGCGTCGACCTGCCGTTCAGACACCTGCTCGTGCAGGGATCCACCGGCCCAGGCCGGGTCGGTGGGCAGCGGCTGGGACGGTGAGTCCTCATTTCCCGGTTGCGACCAGCGAGTGGTCAGTGCCGTGTCGCGCGTGCGTTCCAGTGCGAGTTCGACGGCATCTTCGTAGTGCGTCAGGCCTTTTTCGGGGTCCGGAATGTGTTGGGCGATATCGTGCTCGGCGCAGACGACGTCGTTCTCCAGCGACTTCATCAATGACGACGCCAACGACCGCGGCAGCGGGGTGATCAGGTTCACCCAGTGCGAGGACAGATACGGAGTCAGCACCGGCACCGGGATGGCGACTCGGCGCTGCAGGCCCGCGATCGCCGCATACTTGCGGATCATCTCGGTGTAGGTGAATGTGTCCGGACCGCCGATGTCGAACGGGCGGCTCACATCGGCCGGCAGGTCTGCCGCGTTCGTCAGGTAATACAGCACATCGTGAATCGCAATGGGCTGAACCCGGGTGCGCAACCATTTCGGCGTGAGCATCAACGGCAATCGTTCAGTCAGGTACCGCAGCATCTCGAAGCTCGCCGACCCGGCTCCGATGATCGCCGCCGCACGCAGTTCCGCGGTAGGGACTCCCGAATCATGCAGCAGCCGGCCAACTTCGGCGCGCGACGCCAAATGGTCCGACAAATGCTGATGATCCGCGATGATGCCGCCCACGTACACGATGCGCGAGAGCCCTGCCTGTTTAGCGGCGTCCGCGACGATCGACGCCGCACGCGCATCCAGGTCCACGAAATCGTTGCTCAGCATCGAGTGCACCAGATAGAAGAGCACTTGCTGACCCTCGAGCGCCCGCCGCACCGTGTCGGCGTCAGCGACGTCACCCTCAACCACCTCGACGTCCTGGCGCCACGGCACATCGTCCAGCTTGGCGGGCGTTCGCGCCATCACCCGGACGTCATGACCCGCCGACAACAGTTCGGGAACCAGCCGCACCCCTAGATAGCCGGTGGCGCCGAAGATGACGCAGCGCATGGCTCACTCCTTGATTGGCTCGGATCCGCAGCAGCTGAGCGCGCCGCTCGACCGGGGTATACCCGTTTTCTCGCCGCACGGACCCCTCCGGATGAGTAGGTCACATATCCTTCACAATGTGAATAGTTAAGTTTATAGTGTACACGTGAGCGTGGGTAGGGGCATCGGCAGCCGGCGACGGGTTCATCGGGTATCTGCCCCGACCAGATGCGCTGCGACCCGACAACTGACGACCGG
>DATDLZ010000145.1:0-3624 GCA_036519055.1 Mycobacterium sp. | reverse complement strand
GCCGAACGCCGCGAGCGCCGTCACCAGCAGCAGGACGAGAACGGGTCCGATCAACCGCTTCCAGTGCGGATGCCGGTGAAGCACGACGCGCTCCTCGGCGGCCAGGACGTTATCCGGGTAGCCCATGGTTACAGACCTTAGCCTCGATCCGTGGATCGACCCGTTTTGATGTGGTTCGACGGTGATTCCCATGGCGGTCATCGTGTGAGCAGGAGGTAGTCGCTGGTCTGTCCAGCTTTTCCTGTGGTCTCCGGTAGGGCCTGTTCGGCGGGGGTGGTCAGAGGGTCGCGGTCGCTGGTGGGCTGAAGCCGATGGTGTTGCGCCACAATGCAAGCCAGTGATCGGTCCAGGGCCAGTGACTGGGTAGGTGCAGGATCGGTTGGCGTTGTGGCCGGGCCAGCCGAGCGGGAATGTTGACGATCTTGCGGCGCAGGGTGGCTCCCCGGGCGACCGCGTGGGCGCCTCCGGCCAGGACGCCGGCGGCGCGCAGCAGGTTGTGGGCCATGGCCGTGCACAACACCCAAGCCGAGTTCGCCCCGAACCTTCCTGAGGGCATGTGGGCCAGGGGTCCGTCGATCAGGTCGGCGAAGACGGTTTCGATGATGGCGTGTTGGCGGTGGGTGATGTCGGCCTCGGCGACCGGGAGGTCGGTGTTGGTGAAGAACGGGTGATAGCGCCACACCGGGAACAGGGCGTCGCGGAATCTCGCGTCTTTGACGCGGCGCACGACCAGCCGCGCGGTGAACCGGTCCTTGGTGGACGCGAAAGCGGTGTAGCCGATCTCGGCGACTTCAGCATCGGAGATCCAGTCCCCGGTGTCGGGATCCCGGACCGCGCCGGGATAACGCACCGGCGTCCAGGCGGCCTCGTCGATCAAGTTGATGGCCCGGTCGATCGCGGTGTTGCGGGTCATCGCCACCGAGAATCGGGCACCGTAGCTTCGGCAGGCACCCACGACGGCGCGGGTGCCGTAGGACGAATCACCGCGCACCAGGATCTGCCCGCTGACGCCGGCGGCACGGGCGGTGGCGATGGCTTGGGCGACCATCCGACCCGCGCCTTTACCGGAGTTGGCTTTCCCGGCCCGTAGCCGTATCCCAGTGATCACCGGCGCCGCACCGGCGGTGCTGATCGTGGTCACCAACGGGGACAGCCCTTTGCGCAGGATCTGTTTCCCGGCGATCTTGGTGTGCCCGTAGGAGGCGCCCTGCTTGGCGTGACCGTAGACCGGGCGTAGCAGTGAGTCGATGTCGATGAACGCACCATTGTCGGATCCGGGCAGTAGGTCCACTCGTTGACACAGGCGCGACAGATGATGGCGCAGGACTGACTCCAGTTGGCGGGCATGTCCGAAGGTGAACTCCCGCAACAAGGTTCCGACCGTCGACGGTGCGTACACGCCGCCGAAGAGGCTCTTCATCCCACCGGCACGCACCAAGTCGAGGTCATCAATGCTGTCGGCGCCGACACACATGCCGGCGATCAACGTGGTCAGCTTCGGTGACGGGTTGGCCGATCCCGACTTGATCTTCGGCGCCGGGATGCAGACCTTCTCGGCCAACAGTTCTGGCAGCCCAGTCTGGGCAGCCAGCGCCATCACTGGCACCAACCCGGCGCACGACACGAGATGCTCATCATCGAACACCGCCGACGACGCAGCGAACCTATGGGACACTTGCACCGGAAGTGCCTTTCTGAACGTGGGCTGATCGAAGTGTGGTAACTCCAATCATCCCAGTTCAAAGGGCACTTTCCTTATATCAACACCCCCCGAACAGCCACTTCATCGGTGGATCGAGGCTGATATGGAGGGACGTTTGTCAAGTGGCCACGTCGAATTGGCCCTGATTTCGTTGCAGGGCAGTGATTTCCCTGTTTTCCCGTGGCTGCTGTTCGTGGACGTCGCCCGGCTAGCCGAGGTCAAGGCTGGGGCCGCAAGGCCCCACCCCGCAGGGGCTTTGGCCTTGACGGCGGCGAGGACGACGTCAGTGTGTTGCGGCTATCGGGGAAACGGGGATTGGGGAGGACCGTGGAGGGATCGAGGTCGAGGTCAGCGTGTCGTTTTCGCGACGCGTGGTCGAGGCTGATATGCGCGGGTTGGTTACCGCAGGACCGAGTGTTCGGCTGGAGCGTAGCGCGGGTCTAAGGACGAGCGTGGCCAGGGCACCTCGGGGGCGCCACTGGTTGCTCATAGCCTCGGGGCGCGTTGCTCCTCGCGCTGCGACCTCGATGATTCGATCCCCTCCACGGTCGGCTCGGGGCCGGGGGTTTTAGTTTAGTCGGGCAGCACCGCCAGCGACCAGCACCAGCCGGCAAGTTCGCGGGCGACAGCGACGTTGGCGATCACCGGTCGTTTCCTGCGCAGGTTCAATCCGACCCAGCGGGCATGCAAGCGCTGGTTGCCGGCATGAGCACGGGCACGGGCCGCGGCCGGGGCCAGATCCCAACGGTGCCGAAGTACCGCTCCGGGCCGGTAGGTGCTGCGGTGGTGCCAGGCGGCTTCAACCAGCAGCCGCCGCACGTGGGTGTTACCGGCCTTGGTGATCGCGCCTTGGGCCCGGCTGGTCCCGGAGGAATACTCGCTCGGGACCAGCCCCAGATAGGCGCCGATGCTCGCGCCGGTGAAGCGGTCCCAGTCGCCGATCTCGACCGCGAGTGCGAACCCGGTCAACGTCGAGATGCCGCGCAGACATGCCAGCCGTCGCGTCAGCGGGCTGAACTCGCTGTCAGCGGCCAGCGCGGTGATCTTCTCATCGAGGCGGGCACGCCGCGCGGTGGCCAGCACCACCGCCTCGTAGGAATCCTCGAACGCGGACTGTGTGGGGGCGGCGTCGAATCGCTGGTGGTGCAGCCACCTGTCGTGGCGTTCGGTCCACGCCTTGCCGTCGTAGTAGACGATCCCGTGACGCAGCAACAATTTCGACAACCGATGCCGGGCCCGCATCAAATCCGCTCGGGCGGCTTCGCGGGTGCGGACCAGATCCCGGGCAGCCTCCTCGGCCGTACTCGGAATCCGCACCGGCACAACCTCGTCCAACCGCAACAACCGCGCCAAATTCAGTGCGTCGCGCGCATCAGTTTTCACCCGATCAGCAGCCGGGCGAAGCAGCTTCGATGACGCCGCGACCTCGCATCGCAGCCCCGCCGCCGACAACGCCCGCGCCAACCCGAAACCCGTCGGACCGGCTTCGTAGACCACCGCACACGGGCCCGGCAGCTTGCCCACCCACTCGATGACTTCGGCGTGCGACGGCGTCAACCGCGCCCGAAACACCTCGCCGCTTCTCCCATCGATCGCCGCCGCGACAACCGAACGCGCATGCACATCCAGACCAACACTCGTACGTTCGCAAAACATCGGGAGCCTCCTCTTCACACCTGTCGGAAAGGCCGAGCACCCAACCGCGCCCGGTAACCCACCAGATTGGGGTGAGCGAGGCCCGGCCAGCAACTACTCCACTCCGCGAGTAGTCACCCCATACGGTCTAAGGCAACTAGTCACCCGCATGCACGTCCGACGCAGATCAGTACGAACACGAGTTGTAGGCAGTCAGTAACCGGTGCGCCCTTCGCTGCGAGACACTGCGCCACCCGCATTTTCACACCGGCAGTGTGGGGATCAGG
>DATDLZ010000144.1:0-2379 GCA_036519055.1 Mycobacterium sp. | reverse complement strand
GGCGTCGGTGAGCTGGCGAGCCCGCTTACGGGCCTGGTGTTTGGTGCGCATGAACAGAATTCGACGACCGGTGCCGGACGCTAACCGGTGCACCAACTCCGCCTTCGCGCCGGCGCTGCCGACGTGGAAGACGTGGTGGGTCATCTCCGCGACGTGCGAGTAGACCTCGTCGACGGAGTGCATGACGTGGTTGCGCAGGAACCGCTTGACCAGCTAGTCCACCCCGTTGTCCAGGGTGGCGGAGACCAGCAGCCGCTGACCGTTCGACGGCGTGGCGGCCAGGATGCGAGTGACGCCCGGCAGGAATCCGAGGTCGGCCATGTGGTCGGCCTCGTCGAGCACCGTGATGTCGACGGAGTCGAGGCTGATCAGCCGTTGGCGCATCAGGTCCTCCAGCCGGCCCGGGCAGGCGACGACGATGTCGGCGCCGGCTCTGAGCGCGGACTCCTGGCGGGATTGCGACACCCCGCCGAAGATCGTGGTGACCTTCAGGCCGTAACTGGCGGCCAGCGGCTCCAACGCCGCGCTGATCTGGGTCGCCAGCTCCCGGGTGGGTGCCAGCACCAGGCCGGTTGGGTGGGCAGGCCGCCGCTTGGCGTCCGCGAGGCGGACGACCAACGGGATCGAGAAGGCCAGTGTCTTGCCGCTGCCGGTCTTACCGCGGCCGAGCACGTCGAGGCCGGCCAGGGTGTCGGGCAGGGTGCTCACCTGGATAGGGAATGGGTCGGTGATCCCGCGCGCGGACAGGTTGCTGATCAGCCGCGCGGGCACGCCGAGGTCAGCGAACGAACTATTGGAAGTCATTGTGGTGTGGTGCCTTTCAGGCATCAGGGTGTGCCCGCGTCGTCAGACGATCAGCACAAAGTGGCGAGATTGCCGGTGGGCAAAATCGATCGCCGCGAAAAAGCTTGGAATTTGGTGTCGGAGCATTCCACGACGTTGTCGGCATCTTTGGACGCCAACGTTATTCGCGAGCCTACCTGACGAACCGGAATTTCCCGTCATTGACGACGCAGTGTGAGCAACGACACCGGGGAGCCGGGATTCGCGATTCTCGGCCGTTTATGGCCGGAAGCGGATAGCATTTGTTTGCTATAACAGCATATCGGCGCGTGGTAGGGGGGTGCCATGACGATGAAAGTCAAGATCATCGCCGTATTGTCGGTCTGTACCGTGTTCACAATGCCTGTCGGTGCCGTTGCTGGTTTTGCTGCGCGCGCAGACGATTTCAGGGCCGCAATCTATAGCGGCGTCAGCGACCTTCGGCAGTCATGCGGGGTGATCGGTGACGACCCGCTTTTGACAGCAGCGGCGCAGCGGCACGCCGACGACTTAGCGATCAACGGTGTCGAGGGCGGCCACATCGGTTCGGACGGTTCGTCACCGCGAGCACGGATCCTCGATGCGGGCTACATCAGGCCCGGCAATGTAAGCGAGATCATCTACTGGGGCAGCGGATCCCACGCGAATCCGAGCGCCGCGCTCGAATGGTGGATGCAGAGTCCTCCACACCGAGCGGCCATCCTGGACTGCACTTTCACTGCGGTCGGCTTCGCAATCGCCTGGGCTCGCAACACGGTGATCGCCGTCGGCGACTTCGCGGGTCGCTAGACCATGTCGTTGCGGGTCAGCCACTGCATCACCGGCCAGCCGACGAACACCGGTATCCAGCAAGTCAGCACCCGATAGAGCAGCACCGAGGGCACGCTGACCGCGGCGGGGACGCCGAAGGCGGCCAGTCCACCGATCAGCGCGGCTTCGACCGCGCCGACGCCGCCGGGGGTGGGAGCGGCCGAGGCCAGCGTCCCGCCGACCATAGTGACGACGGTGACGGTGACGAACGACGCGTGGCCGCCGAACGCCTCGACGCTGGTCCACAACGCCAACGCCGCACCCAGAGTCGTTCCGGTGCAGCCCAAGACGATCAGCGACATCCGCTTGGGTTCGCGGGCCACCTCGATGATGTCGGTGATGACCGCCTTGAGCCTGGGAGTCACCGACGTCGACAGCCAGCGTCGTAAGTTGGGTACCAACAGAAAGATTCCGACGATGCCCAGCGCCACACCGGCGATCAGGTACAGCATGGTCGACTTCGGAACGAAGTGGGACAGGTCGGTTCCCGCGCCCGCAACGGTGCTGAAGAAGATCAGCAACACGATGTGCATGATGACCTGCATCGACTGCTGCAGTGCAACCGCGGTGGTGGCCCGCGTCGTGCTTAGGCCGCTCTTCTGCAGGATCCGGGTGCTGAGCGCGAGCCCGCCGACGCCGGCCGGCGTCGTGGTCGCGGCAAAAGTAGTGGCCACCTGTGCGATCGACAGCCGCCAGAAATTCACCGACTCGTCGGCGCTCGCCCACAACGCGGCCGCCGCACCCACA
>DATDLZ010000143.1:0-5329 GCA_036519055.1 Mycobacterium sp. | reverse complement strand
TCAAGGCGATGACGGCTGACGCCCCGGTGATGCTCGATCACCTTTCTGACGTGGCCAAGCAACATTTCGAGACCGTGCTGGCGCACCTGGACGGAATGGGCGTGCCCTATGTCATCAACCCGAGGATGGTCCGCGGGCTGGACTACTACACCAAGACCACCTTCGAATTCGTGCACGACGGGCTGGGTGCCCAGTCGGGTATCGGCGGCGGCGGACGCTACGACGGCCTGATGCATCAGCTTGGCGGACAGGACCTTTCGGGCATCGGCTTCGGCCTCGGTGTCGACCGCACGCTGCTGGCGTTGCAGGCCGAAGGTAAAGACGTCGGGCAGACTGCCCGGTGCGAGGTGTTCGGGGCGCCGCTGGGCGAACAGGCCAAGCTGCGGCTGGCGGTGCTGGCCGGGCAGTTGCGGGCGGCGGGTGTGCGGGTGGACCTGTCCTACGGCGATCGCGGCCTCAAGGCCGCGATGCGAGCGGCGGACCGGTCCGGTGCCCGGGTGGCGCTGGTGGCCGGAGACCGCGACATCGATGCGGGAACGATCGGGGTCAAGGACCTGACGACGGGGGAGCAGGTCGAAGTGGCGGCTGATTCCGTTGTCGGCGAAGTGCTTTCACGCCTCGGCCGCTAAACGGCACTCGGCGGCAAGGTCGGGCAGGCGCTGTCTTGCGACGATTTCGTTCGATCGCTGCTAGCCGAGGTTTGGGGGACGGATACTTGGACCGTCTGCTCACGACGAATTCGAGGGAGGCCTCCTATGACGTATATGGGAAACCCTCACTTAAGGAGCGAGCATGAGTGAGCCCTTGTACCTGATCACCGGCGCCGGCGGCGGCACCGGTGGTGTCAGCCGACAGGTGATTGAGCTGTTGCGCGCACGCGGGCACCGGGTGCGCGCGTTGGTTCACCACGACGACGCCCGAACGCATCCGCTGCGCGAACTCGGCGCCGAAGTCGTCGTCGGTGACTTGACCGAGCCGGCAGACGTGGTCGACGCGATGGCAGGCGCCCATCGGATGTTCTTTTCGATGGGTGTTTCACCGGCCTACCTCAAGGCAACTGCGATAATCTGCGACGCTGCAAGGGAATACGGCCACCTCGAGGTGGTTGCCAACATGTCTCAAATGACTGTTTCCCAAATGACCCTGGTTAGCGTGGGCGAGTCGCACCAGCATCGGCTTCACTACCTCGCCGAGCACGTGATGAACTGGTCGGGTGTACCGGTCGTGCACATTAGGCCGACGGTGTTCCTGGACAATCCGCTCTTCACGTGGTTTGCGGCCCCATCGCTCCGGGAGCAGAACTTGTTAGTCCTTCCTTTCGGAGAGTCAAGAACGTCACCGATCGCCACCAGCGACGTCGCCCGTACCGTTGCGGCGGTACTCGAAGATCCCGCCCACCGTATCGGTGAGATATACGAACTGACCGGCCCGGCAAGCCTCGACATCGATGGACTGGCCGTCGAATACACGCTGGGCTTGGGCCGGCCGATTCGCGGCACCGACATTCCACACGAAACCTGGGTCCGCGAGGTCGTCAAGCCGCTAGGCCTACCCGAACACGTCGAACAGCATCTCATCACGATGGCACTGTTACACCGCGCTGGACGATACGACCGCGCCACCGACGATGTCGAAAGGGTCACTGGACAATCGGCATCAACGGTAGGTCATTACGTTGCCGAACGCCCGGAACTGTTCAGCTAATTCAGCATCGATGCGCGGGTCAGGATCGGCTGTGCCTGACCTGGTTGAAGGGCACGCCGCGGTCGGCGGCATGTTCGCGCGGGAATCCCAGTATCCGTTCGCCAATTACGTTGCGCGCCATCTCAGTTGTACCGCCGCCGAGCGCAGCGGTTTGTCGGGACAGATAGCGCTCGCCGATGAACATCAAGTCGGCGGGTCCGTCCACCACGCCCGCGCTGCCGGCGATCGCCAGTGCGGTGTCGATCTCGAGCGCCACTTCCTCGGCCTGGAAAAGCCGGATCAACGTGCCGCCGGTCGGGGGGAGTGATCCGTCCAGCACGCCGTGGTAGACGTGGTCGATCAGCTGCTCCCACACCGCGCGATGGGTCAGCGCCCGGCCGGCAGCCTCGCTAGCACGTTGATTGCCGACCAGCCCGGCCGCGCGCAGCATCGCGTGATAATCGGGGGGTTGCTCCTGGTCGTTCTCCGCGCCGCTGCCGCTGGCGAACTCCGAGCCGCCGCCGACGGCACGTCGCTCGTGGTGCAGTTGGCGCGTTGCCACATCCCAGCCCTTGTCGACTTCGCCGACCACGTCGTCGTCGCTGAGTTCCAGGTCGTCGAAGAACTCCTCGCAGAATTCGGTCGATCCGTTGACCTGTTTGATCCGGCGCAGCGTGATGCCGGGGCTGTCCAGGCGGACGAGGAACATCGTCAGGCCTTCGTGCTTGGGCACGTCCCAGTTCGTTCTGGCCAGCAGTAGTCCGTAATCGGCAGCGAAGGCGCCGGTGCTCCATGTCTTGGCGCCGTTCACGATCCACTTGTCACCGCGCCGCTCGGCGCGGGTGATCACACCGGCCAGGTCCGAGCCGCCGCTGGGCTCCGACAGCAACTGGACGAGCACCTCGTCGCCGCGCAGCGCCGCCGAAATGTGTTGCCGTTTCTGTTCTTCGCTGCCGGTGTCGAGGATCGTCGGGCAGCAGATGGTGAAGGTCGGAACATTCAGAATCAGCGGCAGCTCGTAGTAGGCGCTTTCGTCGTCGAACGCCTTCTGATAGGCGATGTCCAGTCCGAGGCCGCCGTACTCGGTCGGAAAGCAGATCCCGGCGAAGCCGCCGTCGTAGAGCCGTCGCTGTAACTGGCGGACGTGCTGCCAGGAGTCCTCTTCGCCGCGGTCGGCGTATGGCGGATTGTTCGGGTCGGCGATGCGCGGCATGTTGTCGGCGAGCCACGCGCGGGCCCGCTCGGCGAACTCTGCCACCGATTCCGTCATATGGCACCTTCCGAGAGTTCCATTAACGCAAACCGGTAATGACATTACCAGTACGGCCGACGAGCTGAGCGGCTCGTCGGAGGATCGTGGTCAGATCTTCAAATACCCTTTGTCGGCGGGAATTTGAGCCGCGGTGATCAGCGACGAGGCGTCGCCGGCCAGCCACACCACGATGTCGGAGACGAGGTCCGGGGCGGCCAGTGATTCGGTCGGAAGCGCGCCCGGAGAGAAGCTGTGAATGTAGCCCGGGTGGTCCTGGAACACCTTGTACATCGAGAGGTCGTTGCCCATCGGCGTATCGGTGCCATACGGGTGCACGGAGTTGACCCGGATGCCGAACTCTCCGAGCTCGACGGCCAGGGAGTTGGTCAGCCCGACCACGCCGAACTTGCTGGCGCAGTAATGACCGCAGCCGGGAACGGCCTTGATGCCCGCCGCTGAACTGATGGCGATGATCGATCCGCCGTTACCGGCCGCGATCATCGGCGGCACCACGGCTTTGATCGTGTTCCACAGCCCGGTCAGATTGATGTCGAGGGTGTCCTGCCACTGCTCGGCCGAAATCTCCCACAGTCGACCCCAGTTCAGCACACCGGCGTTGGCGACGACGATGTCCAGGCGGCCGAATTGTTCGATGGCATCGCCGACGACCCGCTGCTGGCCCGCCGCGTCGCGCACGTCGACCTCCGAGGCCAGAATCTTGCGGCCCTCACCCTCGACGAGGTTCACCGTTTCGGCGAGGTCTTCCGGGAGCGCCGGGGGATAGCCGTTGTGCGCGGTCACCGGGGCGCAGGCGTCGATTGCGACGACGTCGGCGCCGGCCCTGGCCAGCCTGACGCAGTGCGAACGACCCTGGCCGCGGGCAGCGCCCGTCACATAGGCGACTTTGCCGGCCAGCGGGAGATCGGTAGCGGTCATCGCCCAAGGGTAGGAAAAGTTCAGCCGCCGCGGGGCCGAGTGAGCGTGAATTGCTCGACCACCTTGATCGCGCCGTAAGGGCCGTCGACGGCGTAATGCGTCGCCTTGATCGACGTCTTGCCGCCCGGCGGACCGGGATCGACGTCGAAAGCGACGAAGCCGTAAGGGTTTTGGCTATCCCTGAATGCCGACCACGGCGCTTCCTCGACGATGTAAATCGGCGCCTTGCGCCGGATAGCCGGGTCGAACGGCCCGACGCCGGTCAACACGCGGCACCTGGGCTGTGGGAAGAACAGGGTGTTCGACGGTGTCGAGGTGCCACCACCGCCGATGACGAGGTGCACGGTGCCCTTGCTGGTGTCGATGATCCCGGCACGGGTTTCGACGGGTATTGGCATTCTGGTTTCGCTGTCTAGCGTTCCGCGCACCGGATGCGAGCGTTCATAGTGATGCTCGTGGCCGCACACCACCAGGTCGACCTGGTAGCGGTCGAACAGCGGCAGCCACTCCTGGCGGATACCCAGGTCGGCGCCGTTGGTGCGATCTCCGGTGGAGACCGCGGTCTGGTGCATACACACCACCACCCAGTCGACTCGCGGATCTGCTCGTGCGTCGGCGAGTTCGGTTTCCAGCCAACGCCTCTGCGCGCCGCCCGAGTAGCCGTGCACGTAGAAGTTGCCGCCGTCCTGGAAGCAGATGTCGTCGTTGTTGAGGCTGATCACCCGCACCGACCCGGCGGTGAACGAATACCACAGCCCACGGACCTCGGCATCGGATCCAGAGTCGGGCAGGGCGAAGTAGGTCTGGTAGGCGGCGTAACCGACTGGCCCGTTGCCTAATTCGTTTTCATGGTTGCCCGCCGCCGGCATCCATGGCCGGTAGCGGGCCGAGCGTGTGTTGTTGTCGAACCAGTCCGACCAGGTGCGAATGCGGTCATCGGCGAGGTTCGCGTAGCACAGGTCGCCGTTGACGAGGTTGAACAGTGGAGCGAGACGTTCGATCGCGGTCGTGATATCTCCGGCCGCCGGGGAGCCAAGGTTGTGGATGCCGTAGATGGGGTTTGTGAATTGGCCCTGCGTCGGGATGGCCTGGTCTCCGAAACTGGTGAAGCGCAACGGTTTCCGCCCGGACGGAGCGGTCCTTACCGTCCCCACTTCAGGGTTGGTGCCGTCATGAACCGCGGCGTAGACGTAGTCGGTGTCCGGGGCCATGTTTTCGAGCCGCGCGTGATGGACTCGGACCTCGGTGTTCGACTTCGCGTCACGGTAGGTGCGCGTCTCGGCTTGCACGGTGCGGCCGAAGCCGGAGGTCGGGGTGCCCATCATGACCCGGGGATTGTGTACCGGATCAGTGGTGTGCCACGAGACGACGACTTCGGTGGAGGCATCCCTGCCGAACTGCAGATGCAGCCCGCCGACCGGTTGCGCCCCGCTCTGGTTCGGCTGGGTCCACAGACTG
>DATDLZ010000142.1:0-16414 GCA_036519055.1 Mycobacterium sp. | reverse complement strand
GCGTCCCCACGGGGTGGGCAGATAGGGCAGCACCCACCCGCCCTCGGCGATCGCGGTGGTGCGCTCCTCGCGCGCTATCCCCTTGAGCGCTGCGACCTCCTCGCGGATCTCGTCGCGCAGCTTCTCGGTGTCGGGGTCGAGATCGATATCGAGCGTGCGCATGCCGGTGGTGGTGGCGGTGTCGACAACCCGCTGCGGGTACTCGGATCTGCGGCCGAAGCCGGCGGCCAGAACCAGCGCGCGACGGTAGTAGACGCCTGCGTCGTGCTCCCAGGTGAATCCGATGCCGCCGTGCACCTGAATGCAGTCCTGGGTGCAGCGCTGAGCGGCCGCCGGCGCCAGCGTCGCCGCTACCGCCGCGGCGAACTCGACCGCGGAACCTTCGGTGTCCCAGTTGTTTTCGCGGGCTTCGTCGACGGCGCGGGCCGCATCCCAGACGGCGGCCGTGGCGCGTTCGGTGTCGGCGATCATCTCGGCGCACTTGTGCTTGACGGCCTGGAACTGACCGATCGGCCGGCCGAATTGCTCGCGGATCTTGGCATAGTCCGAGGCCGTGTCGGTGGCCCACCGCGCAACGCCGACCGCCTCGGCTGATAGCAGCGTGGAAATCAGCGCTTTCGCCGCCACGACGCTGAGGTTGCTCAACGCGACGTCGTCTGCGACCTCGATAGCGTTGGCGCGCACATGCGCGATGGGTCGCAGCGGGTCGACACCGGCGACCGGTTCGATCTCGAGCTGGTCGGCGCGCAGCACCACCCACTCTTCGCCGCTGTCGATCGCCACCGGCAACACCAGCAGCGACGCTTCAGCGGCGGCCGGCACCGCGCGGACTTCCCCGCGGATCACCAGCGCGTCGCCTTGCCGCGTCGCGGTCAGGCCGGCGTCCAGCGCGTACGCGGCGATGGCCGCGCCAGAGGCCAGGTCGGCGAGCACCTTGGCGTCCGGGTCGTGTGCCGAGATCAGCGCACTGGCGATCGCCGACGGCACGAATGGGCCCGGCACCGCGCCGTAGCCGAACTCGGCGAGCACGACGGCGAGCTCGAGGATGCCAAAACCCTGACCGCCAACGGATTCGGCCAAGTGGACGCCCTGCAGGCCCTGGTCGGCTGCGGCCCGCCAGTACGGCGGAGGGTTGTCGATCGGCGTTTCCAGCGCGGCGTGCAAGACATCCGATGGCGCTACTCGCGCCACCAAAGATCGCACTGAATCGGCCAGGTCTTGATGCTCAGGGTTGATTGCGATCGGCATTGGTCGCCTTCCTTGGGGTTACCCGGGGCCTGTGGCAGCTCGACCCCCAATCTAATAACCGGTGGGTTGGTTGACCACATGGGCCAGCCGCTGGCCGTCGCGCAGCCGGCGGCAGTTGGCGACGGCCTCGACCAGATAACGCCGCATGGTGTCGACGGTGTACCAGGTGACGTGCGGGGTGAGCACGACGTTGTCCAGGCCGAGCAGCGGGTCGTCCGGTGCTACCGGTTCGACGCCGAAGACGTCCAGGCCGGCCGCGGCCAACCGGCCATCACGAAGTGCGTCGGCCAGGGCGTTTTCGTCGACAATCGGGCCGCGTGACGTGTTGACCAGCACCGCACCGGGTTTCATCAGGGCCAACGCGGCCTCGCCCAGCAGTCCGTCGGTGTCGGCCGTCAACGGCAGGTGCAGCGAGACGATATCGCTGGCGCCCAGTAGCTCCGGCAGCGGTCGCCAGCCGGGCAGCCCGTCGTCGCCGGTGCTGGTGTGCAGCACCGTGGCACCCATCGCGGCGACGATGCCCGCGACCTGTTTGGCGATGTTGCCGTAGCCGACCAGCCCGACCGTGCATGCGCCGATGTCGCGGACGGTCTCGCCGAGTTGCGGGTCGGACGGCCAGCCGCGGCCTTCGCGGGTCGCCCGATCCAGCACTGGGAGGCGGCGCAGGGCCGCCAGCATCAGCAGCACCGTTCCTTCGGCCACCGACGGCGCGTTGGCGCCGGGCATGTTGGCAACGGCTACACCGCGTTTGGTGGCGGCGTCGACGTCGATGGTGTTGACCCCGGCGCCGAACTTGTGCACCAACCGCAGCCGAGTCGCGCGGGACAGGTCGGCCCCGGAAAGCGGCCGCAGCACATGCCAAATCACGTCGGCCTCGGCTATTTCCCGGTGGAACGCCTCTTGCGACTCGGCGGAGTCGTCATCGGCACACCAGCGGATGTCAAGCCAATCAGATTCCGGCGCAAGAAAATCCAACACCTTCTGGCCGGGAACGAAGTGGGCGAGGACCCTTAACGCCACCGCTTGGCAATCCATTTGGCGATGGTGTCAGCCTGCTCGCTGCGCGCACCCGGTGTGGTGAAGTAGTGATCGGTGTTGATCGAGCACTGCGACTTGTCGGTGCCGGCCAGCGCGTCGTAGATGCGCTGGGCATCCGACGGGAACACACCAGTGTCGGCCTCGGCGTTGATCACCAAGGCGGGGCAGGTGATCCGGGCCAGATGCGGCTCGGCCCTGGTCTGTGCGGTTCGCAGACTCCACATCCCCAGCCAGCTGCGCAACGTGCACGCCGCTGCGATGCCGTGTGCGGACCGGTTCGCCTTGACCGGCGGGCCGGCATAGCACGTATTCGGCTGACGGTTAGTCGGCTCAATCGTCGGATCGACCATCCGCGGATCGGCCCACGTCCGCATCACGGTAAACGGGCGGTCCGAAAACCCGGCGGCTCGAACACGTTTCAGCTCTTTCTCGACCCAGTCGGTGATGGCGTTGTTGCGCGCAACCTGCGCCGAGCGATAACGGGCCAGGAACTCCGGCGAATACGGTGGGCCGTTGTGCGCGTCGAACAGATCCAGGTCGGGATCAGTGGCGATGGGATCGTTCTCGTCGATGACGGCGCCGTCCATCCACGCGGTCAGCACGTCCGGGCGGCCCGGGTGCGCGGCGCTGGCCACGTAGCCGTCGGCTGGTAGCAGGTCGGTCAGACCGGCCGCCGGTCGCATACCCGCCATTGGCGTCACGTGCGGGTCGACCGCCTGCGCCTGGTATGCGGCCATCAGCGACCCGCCTCCGGAATTACCCAGCAGCACAATCGTTTCCACGGCTTGTGTCTCGCGTAGCCAGCGAACCCCGACGCCGATATCGACCAGCGCATGGTCGAGCAAGAAGCTGCTCTCAAACCCGCGGAACCGGGTGTTCCACCCCAGAAATCCGATCCCACGGGTCGCCAGGTAATCGGCGAGATAGTGCTCGGAGAAGTCGATCTGATAGTGGGCCGCGATCATCGCGACCTTCGGTTTGCGCCCGACTCCGCGGTAATACAACCCTTGGCATGGGTGTCCGCCCGCGCCGGCGCGCCGGCCGGTCGGCGACGGCAGCCCGATGAATTCTCGAATGACCCCGGGCGTGCCGGCGGTGCGACCCACGTCAGCGTCCCTCCTTGCAGTAGATGGCTCGGTAGAAGATATTCGTCAACGTGGCGATGCAGGCCTCGTCGTCGGGTCTGTCGTCCTGGCGTGACGCCGGACCGGCCAGTTGCAGATAGCAGAACTGGTTCAGCATCGCGACGATCGCGACGGCGATCAGCTGCGGGTCGTCGCGTGCGCAGTAGCCGTCGGCCTGTGCACGACGCACCATCTCGGTGATGAAAGACGTTGGAATATCGCAAATGTCAGCCCAGTACTTGGCGAAGTCGTCGTTGACCATCGCCAGCTGCCACATGCTGATCAGCTCCGGCAGCCGATGTTTGTAGGCGTGCCAGTGCGCAGCTGCGGCCTGGTGGGCTCGCTCCCGTGTCGACAGGCCGTGCCGGGTAACCGGCTTGGACCGCTCGCCGACTTCGTCGCGGAACCGCACCGCCCACTCGCGGACCATCGCCTCCTTGGAGTCGTAGTAGTTATAGAACGACGCCGTCGACCGGCCGGCCTCGGCGGCGATGTCGGCGATGGTGGTGGCCAGGATGCCCTTGCGGGCGATGACGGTCCGGGCGGCGGCGTCGATGGCGACCTGCGTTTGACGCCCGCGGTTGGTCGGTAGCGGCGCACGACTGTTGGGCGAGTCGGACACGGTAGACACCGACGGGCCCCCTTCGTCGTGATGGGATCCCCTCGATCCCGGGAACGGCGCTGCTCTGGAATTGACCTGAATCTGATGTTAGGTTCAGATTCGGATCTCCGCCACGGAACCAGCCAAGCGCCATGCCGACGGACGGGAGCCCGGGGATGATCAAGCCGCACAACCGCAATTCCGAATTCGAACTCGGCGGCATCAACCATGTCGCGCTGGTGTGCTCGGACATGGCCCGCACGGTGGACTTCTACAGCAACGTGCTCGGTATGCCGTTGATCAAATCGCTGGACCTGCCTGGCGGTGCCGGGCAGCACTTCTTCTTCGACGCCGGCAACGGCGACTGCGTCGCGTTTTTTTGGTTCGCCGACGCGCCGGACCGAGTGCCGGGCCTGTCGTCGCCGGCCGCCATCCCGGGTATCGGCGAGATCACCAGCGCGGTGAGCACCATGAACCACCTGGCGTTCCACGTGCCGGCCGAACAGTTCGACGCATACCGGCAGCGACTGAAGGACAAGGGCGTGCGGGTGGGCCCGGTGCTCAACCATGACGAGAGCGAGCGGCAGGTCGCGGCCACACTGCATCCCGGTGTCTACGTGCGGTCGTTCTACTTCCAGGACCCCGACTGCATAACGCTTGAGTTCGCTTGCTGGGTCAAGGAATTCACAGTGAACGACGCCCAGGCCGTGCCCAAGACGTCCGCCGATCGCCGCATCCCGGCCACCCACTAGGGCATCAATCGCGATACAGGCTCGGGTTGGCCAACTCGTTGACAAGTGACGTGAGCTGGTCGACCAGCTGATTTGGCTTGAGCCGGACGTCGCCGGCCAGCCAGGCGCTGATCGTTTGCGCCACCCCGCCGACCACGAAATGTGCGGCGGCCGTGATCCGGTCGTTCTGCGGAACCTGCAGCGTGTTCCCGGCATGACGGCCGGACAGCATCGCGAACAGCGCGTTGGATTCGACCCGTTTCCGGGCCAGCACGGCGTTGGCCAACTGCACGCTGAACAACAGGCGGCCCACTCGCCGGTCGCCACCGATAGTGCGGACGATGTTGGTCATGCCGGCGCGGGTCTGCTCCTCCGGCGGTGCGGCGTCTACGGCGGCCTGAGTCGTAAAGGCCAGCTCGGCGATCACCGAGTCGAACACCGCACCAACGAATTCGTCTTTGTCGGCGAAGCTTTCGTAGAAGTAGCGAGCCGCCACACCGGCTTGTCGGCAGACCCCGCGCACGGTCAATTCCGCGGCCTCGTCGCCGCCGAGCAGGTCGAGGCCGGCCTCTAGCAACCTGGCCCGGCGGGTCGCCAGGCGGTCGGCGGCATCGACGCCTCCGTAGGGCCGTGCGCCGGTCGTTGGGGCAGTCGACATGAATCCCATCTTGACACCGGTCCCTGCGGGCCTGCAATATCAGGAAACGAGCGTTCTCACAATTAGCGGGCAGGTGAGCGATGACGGTCAGCGAACCGATCAGGCATGTCGAGCGCGCGGTGGGCGAGCCACCGGTCGCCGGGCGTCGACCGCGGCGGACGCCGCAACTCGACGACACGTTGATGGGAATGGCCCTGCTACTGGGCCCGGCCAACGTGATCATGCAGCTGGCCAGGCCCGGTGTGGGGTACGGCGTGATGGAGAGCCGCGTCGAGAGCGGTCGCATCGACCTGCACCCGATCAAGCGGGCCCGCACCACGTTCACTTATCTCGCCGTCGCGATGGCGGGTACGGACACTCAGAAGGCGGCGTTTCGGGGAGCGGTGAACCGCGCGCACGCCCAGGTGTACTCGACTCCGGACAGCCCCGTGCAATACAACGCGTTCGACCCCGATCTGCAATTGTGGGTGGCCGCTTGCCTTTACAAGGGCGGGGTGGACTTTTATCGGATGTTCATCGGCGAGATGGACGATCGGGACGCCGATCGTCACTACCAAGAAGCGGTAGTGCTCGGCTCCACGTTGCAGGTGCCGCCGGAGATGTGGCCGGCCGACCGGGCTGCGTTCGACCGCTACTGGAACGAGCAGCTCGAGAAGGTGCATATCGACGACGCCGTCCGCAACTACCTGTACCCGATCGCCGTCGGCCGGATTCAGGCTTTGCGGCTACCCGAGTTTCTGCGCCGGCAGCCGGAAAAGCTCGGTCTGCTGCTCACCGCGGGGTTTCTGCCGCAACGCTTTCGGGACGAGATGCGGTTCTCGTGGGATACCACCACACAGCGCCGCTTCGACCGGCTGATCACCGTGCTCCGTACGGTGAACAACGCGATGCCGCGGTTTGTCCGGCGCTTCCCGTTCAACCTGCTGCTGCGAGATCTGGACCGACGGATCAAAGCCGGCCGCCCATTGGTGTAACGGCCGAATACCCCCTACCGGGACGGGGTCTTGTTCTACGACACAACGTCGTATTGAATGCCGTCGTGGCTCGATCGGACGACGTAGGCGAGGCCGGACCGATGATCGCCGGGAATACTTTGGTCAGGGCGGTCAAACAATGGAATCCCGATGCCGTACAGTTCACCGCTAATGACATCCATTTTCATTAAGCCACGGCGCAAGAAGGTTCGGGAACCTATTTGTTTCGTAGCGCCCAAAAGCCGTTCCGGAGCGGCCGTCAGGTGGACTGACCTGCAGCGCTTGAGCTTTCGTAGCCGAGCGAGCGAGGCCACGCTTCCAGCGAATACGTGCGTCTCGACACCCAGCTTATGCAATGCTAACTTCGCCCGAAGTTAGCTTAGGCAACACTACGTCTGAAGGGGAGACTGAGGCGTGGAAATCGCTGACACCGGCAGTGTCGCCACCCGGCCGACAACTGTCAGGGTGGACGACGACGTAACGAGTCGATTCGCGACGTGCTGCCGCGCGCTCGGGCTGACTATCTATGACCGCACACGCCCGGCAGACCTGGCCGCCGCCCGCTCCGGGTTCACCGGCTTGGTCCGCATCGCCCACGATCAGGCCGATGCATGGGTCGGGCTGGCCGCCGCCGGCGATCTGTCTTTGCCCGTGCTGGAAGCGATTTCACACAATGTAGCGACGGCAGGAGTGTTGCAACGCCACGTGGAATTGGCGCCGGGCGCGTTGGGCTTCCAGTACGACACCGGTCTGTACCTGAAGTTCCGCGCGACCGAACCCGATGATTTCCACCTCGCCTACGCCGCCGCGCTGGCCGGTGACGGTCGGTTTGCTGCCGCATATCAACTGGTCAGCGATGTCACCCGGCGTCGACCGAGCTCGCATGAGGCCCGCTGGGTTACGTCGACCATCCACTACCGCGCCGAGCGCTGGTCTGACGTGGTCAAGTTGTTGTCGCCGATCGTGAACGACACCGATCTCGACGAGCACTTCGCGCACGCCGTCAAGGTGGCGCTGGGTATTTCGTTGGCGCGGCTGGGCATGTTTGCTGCCGCGCTGTCCTACCTTGAGGAGCCAGACGGTCCGGTTGCCGTTGCCGCGGTCGACGGAGCGTTGGCCAGGGCGCTGTCGCTACGCGCCGACGGCGACGAGGACACCGCGCGCGAGGTGCTGCAGGACCTGTATGCCGCCAACCCGGAAAACGCTCAGGTCGAAGAGGCGCTGACGGATTCCAGCTTCGGGATCGTGCCCACCACCGCCGACCGCATCGCCGCGCGCATCGACCCCTGGGACCCGGCCACCGAGCCCAAGCCCGGCGATTTCGTCGACCCGGGAGCCCAAGAGCGCAAGGCGATGCTGTTGTCCGAGGCCGAGCGTGAGCTCGACGAGTTCATCGGCCTGGAGAAGGTCAAAGATCAGGTCGCGCGGCTCAAGAGCGCGGTGGCAATGGAGCTGGTGCGTAAGGACCGCGGGCTGGAAGTGGCCCAGCGCACCCACCACCTGGTGTTCACTGGGCCTCCTGGAACCGGCAAGACCACCATCGCGCGTGTCGTCGCGAAAATCTATTGCGGCCTTGGCCTTTTGAAGAAAGAAAACATCAAAGAGGTACACCGTGCCGATTTGATCGGGCAGCACATCGGGGAGACCGAGGCCAAGACCAATGCGATCATCGACAGCGCCCTGGATGGTGTGCTGTTCCTCGACGAGGCCTACGCCCTGGTTGCCACCGGCGCCAAGAACGACTTCGGCCTGGTGGCCATCGACACCTTGTTGGCCCGGATGGAGAACGACCGGGATCGGTTGGTGGTCATCATCGCCGGTTACCGCGCCGACCTGGATCGGTTCCTGGATACCAACCAGGGTCTGCGATCACGGTTCACCCGCACCATCGACTTCCCGTCCTACCAGCCGGCCGAACTGATCGAGATCGCCAACTTCATGGCTACCCGACGCGACAGCACGTTCGAACAGCCGGCGCTCAACGATCTGGAAGCACTCTTCGCCCACCTGGCCAGCACGACGAAGGCCGATTCGGCTGGCGTCGAACGCCGCGGCCTCGACATCGCGGGTAACGGTCGATTCGTCCGTAACGTCGTCGAAAAGTCGGAAGAGGAGCGGGAATTCCGGCTGGACCACTCTGAACACGCGCAAACCGGTGAATTCACCGACGAGGAGCTCATGACGATCACCGCCGCCGACCTTGCCAACACCGTGCCGCCGCTGCTGGAAGGCCTGCGGCTGGAGATGCCGGCATGACTAACGCAGAGTCACCCGACGACCGGCGCTCGTTCGCCTCGCGCACACCGGTCAACGACAACCCTGAGAAGGTCGTCTACCGCCGCGGCTTCGTCACCCGCCATCAGGTGACCGGCTGGCGATTTGTCATGCGCCGCATCGCTTCTGGTGTTGCCCTGCATGACACGCGGATGCTCGTCGACCCGTTGCGCAGCCAGACCCGCGCGGTACTGATGGGTGTCGTCGTGCTGATCACCGCGCTGGTGGGCTGCTTTGTGTTCTCGCTGATTCGGCCGAACGGGTCGGCGGCCAACAACCCGATCCTGGCCGACCGGTCGACCGCCGCGCTGTATGTGCGGGTGGGCGATCAACTGCATCCGGTGCTGAACCTGGCCTCGGCCCGGCTGATCGCCGGCAAGTCGGCCAACCCCACCATGGTGAAAAGCACTGAGCTGGATAAGTTTCCGCTCGGCAACCTGATCGGCATCCCGGGCGCGCCCGAGCGGATGGTGCAGAACACCCGCAAGGACGCCGACTGGACGGTGTGCGATTCCGCCGCTGGTACTGCCGCCGGTGTCACGGTGATAGCCGGAGCTCCCAACAGCACCGGCGCCCGGGCGGCGGCGGTGGAAGCCGGCAAGGCGGTGTTGGTCAGCAACCCCACCAGTGCCTGGCTGCTGTGGGACGGCCGGCGCAGTCGGATCGACCTCGCCGACCACGCCGTGACCAGCGCACTGGGCCTGGGTACCGACATCCCGACGCCGCGGCCTATCGCCGGCGGGTTGTTCAATGCGATCCCCGAGTCTCCGCCGCTGGCCGCACCAGTCATCCCCGACGCCGGCAGCCCCGCCAAGTTTCCGGTGCCCGCGCCAGTCGGCGCGGTCGTCGAATCCCATGGCCTGGAAAGCAATTCGGCTAACGGCCTGATCTATTACGCGGTGCTGCCCGACGGCCTGCAGCAGATCTCCCCGGTGTTGGCCGCCGTCCTGCGCAACGCCAATTCCTATGGCCTGGACCAGCCGCCGCGGCTGGGTGCCGACAAGATCGCCAAGCTCCCGGTGTCGCGGCAGCTGGATACCAGACGCTACCCAGATCAGCGGATCAGCCTGCTCGACGCGACGCACGATCCGGTCACCTGCGCGCACTGGAGCAAGCCGGCCGGTGCAAGCACGAATTCGCTGACGTTGCTGGCCGGTTCGGTGCTGCCGATTCCGGACGCGGTGCACACCGAGGATCTGGTTGGTGCTGGTGCCGGCGGCACCGCCAGCCGGGTCGCGATGGCACCCGGCACCGGTTATTTCGCCCAGACCGTCGGACAGAATTCGGCCTCACCGGCTGCCGGATCGCTGTTCTGGATCTCCGACACCGGCGTCCGTTACGGCATCGATAATGAAGCCGCGCAGGGCGGCGTCACGGGAAACGCGAAAACCGCTGAGGCTCTTGGGCTGAGTCAGCCGGCGACTCCGATTCCGTGGTCGATCCTGTCGTTGTACGCTCCCGGACCAACACTGTCGCGAGCTGACGCGCTGCTCGCGCACGATGGTCTGGCCCCCGACTCGCGACCCGGTCGCACGTCAGCCGAAGGGCAAAACCGATGAGCCGCTTAATTTTCGAGGCACGCCGCCGGCTGCCGTCACCGGTGACCCGTAAGGGCAGCATCAGTATCGAGGCGCCACCGGAACTGCCGCGGGTGATTCCGCCGTCGTTGCTGCGCCGCGCACTGCCGGTCGTGATTGTGCTGTTGATCGTCGGGATGATCGTCGCGATGGTCGCCACCGGAATGCGGCTCATCTCGCCGCAGACGCTGTTCTTCCCCTTTGTGCTGTTGCTGGCCGCCACCGCGTTCTTCCGTGGGGGCGATAACAAGTCGCGCACCGAGGAGGTCGACGCTGAGCGCGCCGACTACCTGCGCTACCTGTCGGTGGTTCGGGACAACATCCGGGGCCAGGCTGCCGCGCAGCGCGCCGCCGCCGAATGGTCGCACCCGGAACCCGCGGATCTGGCCGCCATACCCGGGTCACGACGGCAGTGGGAACGCGATCCCCAGGACGGCGACTTCCTGGTTGTGCGTGCCGGTGTGCACTCGGCGACATTGGATACCGCGCTGCGGGTCAACGACACCGCCGATGAGGTCGACCTGGAGCCGGTGTCGCACAGCGCATTACGTAGTCTGCTGGACACTCAGCGCACAGTCCGCGACGTGCCGACCGGTCTCGATCTGGCCAAGCTTTCGCGCGTCACCGTGCTCGGCGACGCTGACGAGGTGCGTGCGGCGGTGCGGTCCTGGGTGGCTCAGGCGGTGACGTGGCACGACCCGACGGTTCTCGGCGTCGCGGTCGCTACGTCGGATCTCGAGTCGCCGGAGTGGTCATGGCTGAAGTGGTTGCCGCACGTGGACATCCCGGCCGAAGTCGACGGCGTCGGCCCGGCCCGCTACCTGTCCACCAAGCCAGATGAGCTGGTCTCGCTGCTTGGACCCGCGTTGTCCGACCGCCCGGCGTTCGCGGGCGGATCGGCTGATGCGTTGCGGCACTTGCTGATCATCGTCGACGACCCGGACTTCGATCTCAAGGCTTCGCCGCTGGCCCTCGGCCGGGTTGGAGTCACCGTCATCCACCGTTCGGCCACCGCACCGCATCGGGAACAGTATTCCGATCCTGAGCGCCCGATCCTGCGAATCGCCGACGGCGCGATCGACCGCTGGCAAACCGGCGGCTGGCAGCGCTACATCGACACCGCCGACCAACTCGGCGTCGACGACACCATTCACCTCGCGCGCCGACTGTCCCGGTGGGACTCCAACCCGACGCACAGTGGCCTGCAGTCGACGGCCACCCGGGGCGCCACGTTCACGACGCTGCTGGGGATTCCGGACGCGTCGCGGCTTGACGTCCCGACGATGTGGGCACGGCGGCACCGCGACGATGAGTTGCGGGTTCCGATCGGTGTCACGGCCACTGGTGAGCCACTGATCTTCGACCTCAAAGACGAAGCCGAAGGTGGCATGGGTCCGCACGGCTTGATGATCGGTATGACCGGTTCTGGCAAGTCCCAGACGTTGATGTCGATTCTGTTGTCGCTGTTGACGACTCACTCTGCGGATCGGCTGATCGTCATCTACGCGGACTTCAAGGGTGAGGCCGGCGCGGACATCTTCCGCAACTTCCCTCAGGTCGTCGCGGTGATCTCGAACATGGCCGAGAAGAAGTCGCTCGCCGACCGGTTCGCCGACACGCTGCGCGGCGAGGTCGCGCGCCGGGAGATGATGCTGCGCGAGGCCGGTCGCAAGGTGCAGGGCAGCGCGTTCAACTCGGTGACCGAATACGAGAACGCGATCGCCGCCGGACATGATCTGCCGTCGATCCCGACGCTGTTCGTCGTCGCCGACGAATTCACGTTGATGCTGGCCGACCACCCCGAGTACGCGGCGCTGTTCGACTACGTCGCCCGCAAGGGCCGGTCGTTCCGGATCCACATCCTTTTCGCTTCACAGACATTGGATGTCGGCAAGATCAAGGACATCGACAAGAACACCTCGTACCGGATCGGTCTGAAGGTGGCCAGCCCCTCGGTGTCGCGGTCGATCATCGGTGTGGAGGACGCGTACCACATCGAGTCGGGCAAGGAGCACAAAGGCGTTGGGTTCCTGGTGCCCGCGCCCGGCGCCGCTCCGATTCGATTCCGCAGCACCTACGTCGACGGCATCTACGATCCGCCTCGGGCGCCGAAAATGCTTGTGGTGCATTCGGTTCCCGAGCCGAAGCTGTTCACGGCTGGTCGGGTGGAACCCGACCAGACCACGGTGATCGCCAAGAACGGGCACGACGAGCCAATCGCGCCGTCACGCAAGTTGATTGCGACCATTGGCGACCAACTCGCGCGCTTCGGCCCCCGCGCGCCCGAACTGTGGCTGCCGCCGCTCGACGAGGTGATCCCGCTGAGCGCAGCGCTCGCCCGTGCGGCGGTGCCGCGCGGTGAGTGGCGTTGGCCGCTGGGCGAGATCGACAGGCCGTTCCAGATGCGCCGCGACTCGTTGGTCTTCGACGCGCGGTCTTCGGCCGGCAACCTGTTGATTCACGGTGGCGCGAAGTCCGGGAAATCGACCGCCCTGCAGACGTTTATCTTGTCAGCGGCGAGCCTGCACTCGCCACGCGAGGTGAGCTTCTACTGCCTGGACTACGGCGGCGGGCAGCTGCGCGCAATGGAGGACTTGGCGCATGTCGGCAGCGTCGCGTCGTCGCTGGAACCCGAGCGCATCCGTCGCACCTTCGGCGAGCTCGAGCAACTGCTGCGGTCACGGCAGGAGCGAGAAGTGTTCCGGGACAAGCAAGGCCCGGACGACGGACTGGGCCAGGTATTCCTGGTCATCGACAACCTGTACGCCTTCAGCCGGGACAACACCGACCAGTTCAACACCCGGAACCCGTTGCTGAGCAAGGTGACCGAGCTGGTGAACGTCGGATTGGCCTACGGCATTCACGTCGTCGCCACCACACCCAGCTGGCTCGAGGTGCCGCTGGCGATGCGGGACGGTCTCGGGATGCGGCTGGAGCTCAAGTTGCACGACGCGCGCGACAGCAATGTCCGGATGGTCGGCGCACTGCATCGTCCGGCCGAGGGTGTGCCCGCCGACCAGCCGGGTCGTGGTCTGACCATGGCCGCCGAGCACTTCTTGTTCGCGGCGCCGCAGCTGGACCAGATTGCCGCCATCAACGACCGTCACGGCGGAATCACCGCCCCGCCGGTGCGCCTGCTGCCCACGAACCTGGAGCCGGCCGCCCTCGAACCGGTGTACGGCGGTAGCGACCGGATCGTGATCGGCCAGCGCGAAGAAGACTTGGCCGCAGTCCAACTCGACTTCGCACAGAACCCGCTGCTGATGGTGCTGGGCGACACCAGGACCGGTAAGACAACGCTGTTGCGGCACATCATCCGCACCATCCGGGACAACTCGACGCCGGACCGTGTCGCGTTCACCGTGCTGGATCGACGGCTGCATCTGGTCGACGAGCCGCTGTTCCCCGACAACGAGTACACCGCCAACATCGACCGGGTGACCCCGGCGATGCTCGGGCTGTCGGCGCTCATCGAAAAGCGCCGGCCGCCGGCCGGTCTTACCGCTTCGGAGCTGACCGGCTGGTCATTCGAGGGCCACACCCACTACCTGATCATCGATGACGTCGACCAGATACCGGACACTCCGTTAATGACGGGGCCCTATGTGGGACAGCGGCCTTGGACTCCGCTGATCGGATTACTGTCGCAGGCCGGCGATCTGGGACTGCGGGTCATCGTCACGGCGCGCGCAACCGGCGCCGCGCACGCGCTGATGACCAGTCCGTTGTTGCGCCGGTTCAACGACCTGCAAGCGACCACGCTGATGCTGTCGGGTAACCCGACCGACGGCGGCAAGATTCGCGGTCAGCGATTCGACCGGCTGCCGCCCGGTCGCGCAATTCTGCTGACCGACAGCGATATCCCGACGTATGTGCAGTTGGTCAATCCGCTTGTCGAGGAGAGCGTGGCCGCTGATGGCCGGTGATTTTCATCGAAAGGAGTATGTGTCATGACACTGCGAGTTGTTCCGGAAGGTCTGGCCTCGGCCAGTGCCGCGGTTGAATCGATCACCGCCCGGTTGGCTGCCGCGCATGCGGGTGCGGCACCGGCGATCACGGCCGTGGTTCCGTCCGCGGCTGACCCGGTCTCGCTGCAGACGGCGGCCGGCTTCAGCGCCCAGGGCAGCGAGCACGCTGCGGTGGCGGCTGAAGGTGTGGAAGAGCTCGGCCGCGCCGGAGTCGGTGTCGGTGAGTCTGGCGTGAGTTACGCAGCCGGTGACGCGGCTGCCGCGGCGACATACTCGGCCGGCCACTGACAATGACCGCGCCGGTGTGGATGGCTTCGCCGCCGGAGGTGCATTCAGTGCTCCTCAGCAGCGGTCCTGGACCCGGGTCGCTTTTGGCGGCCGCGGGGGCGTGGACCTCGCTGAGCGCTGAATATGCTTCGGCAGCAAGCGAACTCACCTCACTACTGGGCGCGGTACAGGCAGGCGCATGGGAAGGTCCGAGCGCTGAGGCATACGTGAGCGCACACGTGCCGTACCTGGCGTGGCTGGCAGAGGCCAGCGCGAACAGCGCCGGCGCGGCGGCTCAGCATGAGGTCGCCGCGGCCGCCTACACCGCCGCGCTGGCCGCGATGCCGACTATTCCGGAGCTGGCCACCAACCACGTCATCCACGGCGTGCTGATCGCGACGAACTTCTTCGGTATCAACACGATTCCGATCGCCCTCAACGAAGCCGACTATGCCCGGATGTGGATCCAGGCGGCCACCACGATGGCCACCTACCAGGGGGTGTCCGGGTCGGCGTTGGCGTCGTCGCCGCGCACCGCAGCAGCGCCGCCGGTGCTCAAGACCAACAACGCGGTGGCGGCCGCTGTCGACCCGCCGTCGTCGGGAAACTTCCTGACCGATATTTTCAACCAGCTGGTACAGCTCATCCAAGACCCGACCGGGACGCTCAGCTCGATCCTCGCCAACCCGAGCGAGTGGTTTCCGCTGTTGTTCTTCATCGCATACGAGGCATTCTTCATCCCGTTCGGAACGACCTTTTGGTCGGTCCTGCTCAGTTCCCCGGCCTTTCTTCCGCTCATCCTCGGACTGGCCCTGTATGCCGCGTCGACGCTGGCCGGGCCGGCCGGGGCACCCGCAGTGGTTGGAGCGCCGGGCATCCGGGCCGGACAGAATTCGGGGATGCCTGCAGCCGGCTTGGCTTCGACCGGTGCCACCGCGGCACCGGCCACCGGGTCGACGCCCACGGCGGGTGCCGCTTCCGGTGCCCCAGCGGCCACGCCCGCCACCGCCGGCTTCGGTTACATGGTGGGCGGCATCGATCCCGATGACGGTCCCGGGCCGACGTTGATCGACCGCGATGCGACCAAGGCACCGGCGAGTTCGATTCCGGTAGCGGCCGCGGTGGCCGCGGTCAATCGACGTAAGACGCGGGTGCGGCGGCGGCGACGGTCTGAAATGCACGACCATGCCGATGAGTTCGCGGACATGAACGTCGAGGTCGACCCGGACTGGAGCACGCAGGCCGACCGGGAACTAGTCGCGTCTACGGTCGGATCGGATCGTGGTGCCGGTCCGCTTGGGTTCGCCGGCACGGTTGACAAGGACACCGTCGCCGCGGCGGCTGGGTTAGCCACGTTGAGCAGTAACGGATTTGGCGATGGGCCAACCATGCCGATGGTGCCGGGCACTTGGGGTCCGGAACCGACGAAGGGGGAGGGGGAGCACAACTGAATGTGTAGGTGTGGCAACGGTAATCAATTGATGAAAGGGTTTTTGGGATGAGTCTTTTGGATGCTCATATTCCGCAGTTGGTGGCGTCGCAGTCGGCGTTTGGGGCTAAGGCGGGGTTGATGCGCTCGACGATCGGTCAGGCGGAGCAGGAGGCGATGTCGGCGCAGGCGTTTCACGCCGGGGATTCGGCGGCGGCGTTTCAGGCTGCCCATGCCCGGTTTGTGGCGGCGGCGGCCAAGGTGAACTCGCTGCTGGATATCGCGCAGGCCAACCTTGGGGATGCCGCGGGCACCTATGTGGCCGCTGACAGTGCTGCGGCGAGCAGCTACCCGGGCTTCTGACTCGATTACGGCTTGAGGAAAGGGATTTGTGATGTCGCAGATCATGTACAACTACCCGGCGATGCTGGCGCATTCGGCGGATATGGCCGGTTATGCGGGCACGTTGCAGAGCTTGGGTGCCGATATCTCCGCGGAGCAGGCCGCGTTGCAGGCCGGTTGGCA
>DATDLZ010000141.1:0-7363 GCA_036519055.1 Mycobacterium sp. | reverse complement strand
CCGCTGCCCGCCGACAAGGTGCACCGGGTGCTGGACGCACAGCTGGGGACCAAATGGCGTCAACGGTTCACCGAGTTCAACGACACCGCGGTGGCCTCGGCCAGCATCGGCCAGGTGCACAAAGGCGTGTGGTCAGACGGCCGGGAGGTTGCCGTCAAGATCCAGTACCCCGGCGCTGACGAGGCGTTGCGAGCCGATTTGAAGACCTTGCGGCGCATGGTCGGAGTGGTCAAACAACTCGCGCCGGGCGTGGACGTTGAAGGTATCGTCGACGAGCTGATCTCGCGCACCGAGATGGAGCTCGACTACCGGCTGGAAGCGGAACATCAACGCGCCTTCGCCAAGGCCTACGACGGCGACCCACACTTCGTGGTCCCGCGCATCGTGGCCAGCGCCCCCAAAGTCGTGATCCAGGAGTGGATCGACGGTATTCCGATGTCGGACATCATCCGCAGCGGCACCGTCGAACAGCGCGACCTGCTGGGAACCCGGCTGGCCGCCTTCATCTTCGATTCACCAGGCCGGCTTGAGATGATGCACGGCGACGCCCACCCGGGCAACTTCATGCTGATGCCCGACGGGAAGATGGGCGTCATCGACTTCGGTGCCGTCGCACCGCTTCCCGGTGGATTCCCGGTCGAGCTCGGGGCGACGATCCGGCTGGCCCGCGACAAAAACTACGACTTGGTGCTGCCGACGATGGAAAAGGCCGGCTTCATCCAGAAGGGCCAGCAGGTGTCGGTGCGCGACATCGACGAAATGCTGCGCCAATACGTCGAACCGGTCGAGGTCGAGGTCTTCCACTACACGCGTAAGTGGTTGCAACGCATGACATATCGTCAACTGAACCAGGGTGTAGCCCAGATCAAGACGGCGCGACAGATGGATTTGCCGCCCAAACTGGCGCTCCCCATGCGGGTGCTCGCCTCGTCAATGGCGATCCTGTGTCAGCTCGATGCGCACGTGCCGACTCAGAGGCTGTCCGAGGAGCTGGTTCCCGGCTTCGCCGAGCCCGACGCGGCTGCCGTCTAAAGACATACTGCTCCAACACCTTCCGACGTTCTACGCGGCGATCGAGTCCTTGCGGGGACGTCCGCGTGGCCGTTTGCGGTTCACGACGGAGCCACGATCGAGAATCTCGCCGCCCCACACTCCCCACGGTTCGGCGCGTTCCAGCGCCTCGGCCAGGCACACCCGGCGAATCGGGCAATCGGCACACAACGCCTTGGCGCGCTCCAACTCTGACGGGCTGTCAGCGAACCACAGGTCGGGATCGCTGACATGACAGGGCAACTCCGGCAGCTGCTCGTCGGGGACTGTCGATGTCGACATGTCCTGTTCACCTGCTTCCTGGTCTGGCGGCGATGTTGCGGGGATCCGGACCAGTGGCGGGCAGTCTTTGGAAAAAACTTTGGCCACGGATCCTGGTGACTTCGGGTCCGTGGCCATTTGGCGAATGAGTGGGCTTCTTACCTGGGTAGAGCCTCAATCCACGGACGCTCGGTCGCGGCGGCGATGCGCTTGTGCGACGCCGCCGATGCGGCGGCGGCATAGGCAGCATGGCGGGAGCCAGCGTCGCCGACCTGGCGTACACCGAATACGTTGATGCTGATCATCGTGGCTCCCTCCTCTCGTCTAGAAGCTGCCGCAAAGCGTGGACCTTGCGTCTCGAGGCTAAATCGTAGCAGCTCGACGACGCAAGCGATTTTCTGACCTGCAGTTTTAGCTGCGGCTGCGGACGAGGTCCAACACATCGGGGCCGAACTGCTCGAGCTTGCGAGCGCCGATGCCCGGGATGGCGACCAGCGCGGCATCGTCGGTGGGCAGCAGCTCGGCGATCGCGATCAGCGTGTTGTCGGTGAACACGACATAGGCCGGGACATTCATCTCCTTGGCCGTGCGCAGCCGCCAATCCTTCAACTGCAGCAGCAGCTCGTCGTCGATGTCCGCGGCGCACGTCTCGCAGCGGCGAAGCATGATCGCCGCGGGCGTGGTCAGCTGGTTGTTGCAGATCCGGCAGCGCGACGCGGGCCCGCGATTGCGCCGCGGGCGGTTCGGAGTGGGGTCGGCTTGGGTCTGCGGGGACAGGCCGTTGAGAAAACGCGACGACTTACGACTCTGCCGTCCGCCCGGGTTGCGCGACAGCGCCCAGCTGAGCGCTAAATGCATTCGGGCCCTTGTGATTCCGACGTAGAGCAGTCGACGCTCCTCCTCGACAGCTTCGCTCTCGGGCCCGTGGGCCAGCGCATGCGAGATCGGCAGCGTGCCGTCGGTCAATCCGACCAGGAACACAGCATCCCACTCCAGCCCCTTGGCGGCGTGCAGCGAAGCCAATGTGACTCCCTGCACCACCGGCGGGTGGCGCGAGTCGGCGCGGGTCCGCAGCTCGGCGATCAACTCGGGCAAGTCCAGCGTCGGCCGGTGCGCCACCTCTTCGTCGACCAATTCGCCCAGGGCTACCAACGCTTCCCAGCGTTCCCGGGCCCGCGTTCCGGTCGGCGGTTCGGCGGTCAAACCCAGTGGTTCGAGCAGCGCCCGCACTCTCTCGGGCAATGCGACGTCGCCGTCGGCATCGCGGTTGGACGCCCGTTGCAACACCAGGAGGGCTTGGCGGATCTCCTGGCGGCTGAAGAAGCCCTCGCCGCCGCGGACCTGATACGCAATTCCGGCCTCGGTCAGCGCTTCTTCGTAGACCTCCGACTGCGCATTGATCCGGTACAGCACCGCGATCTCCGACGCCGGCGTGCCGGCTTCGACGAGCTGTTTGATCGACTTGGCCACCGCGCCGGCCTCGGCGACCTCGTCGGAATATTCACGAAACGTCGGCTCCGGTCCGGGATCGCGCTGGCCGACCAGATGCAGCTTGCTGCCGGCCACCCGTCCGCGGGCCGCGGCGATCACCCGGTTTGCCAGCGACACCACCTGCGGGGTGGACCGGTAGTCGCGTTCCAGGCGCACCACGGTCGCGTCGGGGAACCGCCGCGAGAAATCCAGTAGGTAGCGCGGCGAGGCCCCGGTGAACGAATAGATGGTCTGGTTGGCGTCGCCGACGACGGTCAGGTCGTCGCGGTCGCCCAGCCAGGCCGACAGCACGCGCTGCTGCAGCGGGGTGACGTCCTGGTACTCGTCGACGACGAAGCAGCGGTAGCGGTCTCGGAATTCTTCGGCGACCGCGGCGTCGTCCTCGATCGCGGCCGCGGTGTGCAGCAGCAGGTCGTCGAAGTCGAGCAGGGCAACCCCATCGCCACGGGATTTGAGCGACTCGTAGGCCGCGTACACAGCGGCAACCTTGGTGGCGTCCAGCGGAACATCACGGGCCGCGGCCGCTACCGCGTCGGGATACTGCTCGGGCGAGATCAGCGAGGCCTTGGCCCACTCGATCTCACCGGCCACGTCGCGGACATCGTCGGTGCTGAGCTTCAAGCCGGCGCCGGTGGCCCCGCGTGCGACGACGGCGAACTTGGTCTCCAGCAGCTGCCAGCCGGTGTCGCCGACGACCCGCGGCCAGAAGTACCGCAGCTGCCGGTGCGCGGCGGCATGAAATGTCATCGCCTGCACCGCACCGACACCGGTCTGCGCATTGGCTCCCAATGCCCGCAACCGGGTCCGCATTTCGCCGGCCGCACGCTGGGTGAAGGTCACCGCCAAGACCTGACCCGCGGCGACGTGTCCGGTCGCGACCAGCTGGGCGATGCGGTGAGTGATCGTCCGGGTTTTACCGGTCCCCGCGCCGGCCAGAACACAGACCGGCCCGCGGGGAGCTAGCACGGCCTCGCGTTGTTCGTCATCGAGGTCGGCAATCAAGGAGTCCGCGATCACCGGCATGGCGTCCATCTTGGCAGTGCTGGCCGACAAACGTCTGGCAGCGCCACGCCGCGGCATGCCGGCGGCGCCATCTATGTTTGTAGGACTATGAGCAACGCTTCCATCACCATGTACAGCACGCAGTGGTGCGGCTACTGCCACCGGCTCAGGACGGCGCTGAAATCAGCCGGCATCGCCTATGACGAGGTCGACATCGAGCAGGACCCCGCAGCGGCGGACTTCGTCGGCTCAGTCAACGGCGGCAATCACGTCGTACCGACGCTGAAGTTCGCCGACGGGTCCACCTTGACCAATCCGGGCGCCGACGAGGTCAAGGCGAAGCTGGCCAAGCTCGCCGGCTAAGACAGTTCCGGCTGAGTCACCGGGCCTCAGCCCAGGACTCGACGATCACCCGCGCGATCGACACCGATCCGGGTAGCAGCAGCCTGGACTCCGAGTCGCTGCTCCAGTCGCCGAGTGCCAGCGCGGCACGAATTTCGTCGCGGGTGAACCATTCGGCCTCCGCGATCTCGCCGTCGTTGAACGCGAACGGCTCAGCCGGATCGGCGATCGCGTGGAAGCCGATCATCAGCGATCGCGGGAATGGCCACGGTTGGCTGCCCAGGTAGCGAATATCGCTGACGGTCAGCCCGATTTCCTCGCGGATCTCCCGGGCCACACAGGTTTCGAAGGACTCCCCCGCTTCGACGAAGCCGGCCAGCAGCGAGAACATCCGTTCGGGCCATGTTGTCTGACGGGCCAGCACCGCGCGATCGCCGCCGTCGTGGACCAGGCAGATGATCGCCGGGTCGATACGTGGGAATTCCTCGTGACCAGTGACCGGATTGACCCGGGCCCAGCCCGCCCTGATCGACTTGGTCGGCGAGCCGTCCACTGAGCTGAACCGGTTACTGGCATGCCAATTCAGCAGCGCCGCAGCCGCCGACACCAGTTGCGCGCCCACATCGTCGAATAGCTGTCCGGCCCGGCGCAGATCGGCCACCTCGGCCTTGAGGTCGGGATCATCGGGTGCTTCCAGCGGACCGCGGACCGCCCACACATGCCGGCCGTCCTCGATGCGGCCCAGGAACACCGCGTCCGAAGGCGGCTTGTCGGCAAGGGTTTTCGCCTTACCGAGCAACACCCGGCCGTCGGCGACCATCACCTGATTGCGCGAGTCAAGCCGCAGCAGCGCCGCGTCCGCCCAGCCCGCGATGGCCGCGTCGATATCGGTGCGCACCTGGTCAGCCCGGTCGGCGCCGATCCGCGACAGCAGCGGCACACTCTTCAATTGGAATTCCACAGTCAGCCTTACTTCCCCGTGTTGCGGACATAGAGCAGCCTGTCGCCGGCCTCGATGGCGTCGGCCTCCGGCGAGTCGACGCGAAGCAGCCGGCCGTCGCGAACCACACCGAGCACGATGTCGGGCAGATGCCGCGGCGATCCGCCGAGTTCGGTCTGCTCGACCTCACGTTCGGCGATGGCGAATCCATGTGCCGGTGTCAGCAGGTCGTCGATCATCTCGACGACGCTGGGCGTCGTGATGGCCACACCGAGCAGTCGGCCGGCGGTTTCGGAGGAGACGACCACCGAGTCCGCTCCGGATTGCTTGAGCAGGTGCTGGTTTTCGGCCTCGCGGATCGACGCCACAATCTTGGCTTGCGGGGCGACTTCCCTGGCGGTGAGGGTGACCAGCGTTGCGGTGTCGTCGCGACCGGTGGCGACGATGATCGCCGACGCATGCTGGGCAGCGGCAAGCCGCAACACATCGGATTTGGTGGCATCGCCGTGCACGGTGACCAGGCCGGCAGCCTCAGCGTGTTCGAGGGCCGCCTGGTCGGTATCGACGACGACGACGTCCTTGGTGGCCGCCGCGTCATCGAGGATCGCGGCGACCGCCGTTTTGCCCTTGGTGCCATAGCCGACGACGACGGTGTGGTTGCGCACTCTGCTCCTCCAACGCTCGATTTTGATCGTTTCCCGCTGCCGTTCGGCGAGCACCTGCACCGTGGTGCCCACCAACACGATCAGGAATGCCACCCGCAGCGGGGTGATCAGCAAAATGTTGATCAGCCGCGCGGATTCGGTAAGCGGTGTGATATCGCCGTAGCCGATAGTCGTCAATGAGACGACCGCGAAGTAAACACAGTCCAGCACCGACAACGGCTTGCCGCTGACGTCGGTGTATCCGCCGCGATCGAGGTAGACGACGGCTGCCGCGACCAGCATCGCGAGCACTGCGATGGCGACGCGCCGCCAGATGGCACGAGTGGGGTCACGACTCTCCGGGATGCGCACCACCCCGACCAGCGCATAGTCGGGCTGGGCGGTCAGCGACTCGTCGAGATCGCTTCGCCGCCGACTAACTTTGACCACAGCTCATCGGCTCGGCCCGGCGCACGACACAATGTAACCATGACCGCCATCACACATAGTCCCCAGCGCGACGCCAGCCAGACTCCCGCATACCGACTCGCAGCGCTGTTACTTGGCGTCGGCACCCTGCACTTCGTGGCGCCGAAACCGTTCGACGGCATCATCCCGGTCGAGCTGCCCGGCAGCCCGCGGTTCTACACCTACGCCTCCGGGGTCGCCGAGGTCAGCATCGGTGGGGCGCTACTGGTGCGAAGCACCCGCCGGCTGGCCGCGTTGGCGGCTGCCGCGCTGTTCGTCGCGGTCTTCCCCGGCAACGTGAACATGTGCCGACTGTGGTGGGGCAAGCCTTGGCCGATGCGCATCATCGCTTTGGCTCGGCTGCCGTTGCAGATTCCGATGGTGACCGCGGCCCTCAAGGTCGCCCGCACCGCCTAGCTCGGCGTGTCGCGGGCCAGCAACTCGGCCAGCTCCTGTGGCCCCGGCAGCACATCCGGGACGACGGTGAGACCGGTCCGGACGTAGTGAAAAGCTGTGCGCACCAACGACTCCCGACAGCCGCTGAGTGCTGCCCACGCGAGCCGGTACACCCCGAGCTGAATCGCGGCATGCCGGGCCGCCTCAGAGCCGTGCGGGGGCTCGCCGGTCTTCCAGTCCACCACGGTTGCGCCACCGTCGGGCTCGGCGAAGACCGCGTCGATGCGGCCGCGCACCACGGTGTCGCCGATCGCCATCTCGAAGGGCACCTCGACGGCCATCGGCGTACGGCCGGCCCACGGCGAGGCGAGAAAGGCTTCCTGCAGCGTGGCCAGCTCTTCGGCGTCACTCTGTGCGATGTCGGTGTCGGCGGCACCGGGCAGGTCGGCGAGGTCGAACAGTCGCTCGGCGCCGTAGAAGCGCTCGACCCAGTCGTGAAATGCGTTGCCCAGCAATGCATGCGGCTCCGGCCGCGACGGCAGCCGGCGCATCAACCGCTGCGCGGCGTGTTCGGGGTCGCGAGCCAAGTCGACCAGGCTGCTGACCGACAGGCCGCTGGGCAGCGGTTGCGCCGACGGCTGCGCGGCGCGGGCACGCTCGCTGAGTAGCGCGTCGACGTCGGCGGCCCACTCTTCGGCGTCGGCAGCCGCCGCGGGTGCGTTTGCTGACATCGCGGCGACGACGAGTTCGGCTCCGCGTTGCACATCTG
>DATDLZ010000140.1:0-8490 GCA_036519055.1 Mycobacterium sp. | reverse complement strand
ACCAGACGTTGTTCGCCCGTGGCGCCGTGCACAAGACGTATGTAGCGCGGGCGGCGGTCGACCCCAACGTCGTGTTGCCGCGGGTGGTGCGTAGTCGTATCATCAAGCGCCGCAGTAGTTTTCAGGCCGTCGAGGAAACCGGCGAGCCTAACGCCGAGACGTTGGTGGAGCTGTCCGCCGCAAGCGGGTGGTGGCCCCAGTCGTCCGATGGTCTGTACCGGCTGACACCGCGGACCGGGCGTACCCACCAGCTTCGTGTGCACATGGCCTCGCTGGGCCTGCCGATCTACGGGGACCCGCTGTATCCCAACGTCATCGACGTAGCCGCCGACGACTTCTCCACGCCATTGCAGTTGCTGGCGCAGCGCATTGAATTCGACGATCCGCTAAGCGGGACGCGCCGCGAGTTCGTCAGTTCGCGACGGCTCGAGCGTCAGCCCTAGCAGCGCTCAGCGCCGCGAAGCATGGGTGCGAGGCCCTGGTCCGGGAGGGTGACCGTCGGGACAGCGGCCGCCGCCTTTGTGGGTGCCACGCCCTGAACGACAGCCCGGAGAGTGTCCCAGGCTCGCGTCGTCAGGAAGCCGGCGTCGATGGAGCGAATATTTGTCAGGTTGCCAAGTTTGACGTAGCTCAGGGTCGTCAGCACGTTTCTGTCCTTAAGTGACCCGACACGGTCGTCGGGGCGTCTCGCAGTGACTGGCGCGGAGACTTTTCAATTTCGGTGATCGGCGTCACAGGCCGGTCTGCAATGACCAACCGCCAATCGGCGTGCGCAATTCCCACGGTACGTCCCAGGAGTCGTGTGGGCCGGGTGGGTGACAGCACGTCGCGTCCCGTGTCTTGGGCGCGCCCGCCTTCCATGTCGGCATGGCCACCCCTTCCACCTGGGCAAATGCCGTATCCGCAACGTGGCCGAGAACTAGTTGACGTGTGATTAACCGCACCGACGTGTGATCTTTTCGATATCAAACGTCAGACGGCCCTGAAGTATCTGCCCAAGGTCAGTCATCGGACCCACCACCCGCGCCCTCAGCGCATCGGAGACTATCGATCAGTTTTTCGTTGCGCACGCACGCTGACGCTGGAATTGCGCGTCGGGAACATGAACGGGCGGGAAACTGGGGCCGAAATCGTGAGTACCGCGCGTTCAGCGGATGCTGGGCACAATGACCGAAGTGCGAATCTTGTTACCATGCCTCATGGATGCGAGCGACTAGCGGTGCGGCGTGCGATGCGCCGGTTCGGTCATCTTCGCTGTACCGTCTGAAGGAATTGGATTGAAGCTCAATCGATTTAACGCCGCACTGAGCATTCTCGTGACTGGTGTGCTGCTCTTGTCGGCGTGTGGCGGTCACAACGACGCCTCCGGCGGGGGAACGACGAGCCCGGCTCCGGTGAAAGTGATCTGCGGAGGCAAGCCGGACCTGACCGCCGGTGGCTCCACCGCTCAGAAGAACGCGATGAGCGAATTCATCAAGGCCTTCGCACAATCCTGCCCGGGACAGTCGCTCAATTACACCGCGGATGATTCGAGCGCCGGGATCCGCGACTTTCTCGACGGCAAAACCGATTTCGCCGGGTCCGATTCCACGCTGACCACCGACGAGTACGCCAAGGCGCAGCAGCGGTGTGGTTCGCCCACCTGGAACCTGCCGATGGTGGTCAGCCCGATCGCGATCGCTTTCAACGTCAAGGGCGTGACGTCGTTGAACCTCGACGGTTTGACCGCCGCGCAGATCTTCAACGGACAAATCAATATGTGGAACGACGGCGCGATCCAGCTACAGAACCTGGGTGTGCAGCTGCCCAACGAGCCGATTCACGTCATATTCCGCGGCGACGAGTCCGGGACCACGGACAACTTCCAGAAGTATCTCGACACCGCTTCCAAGGGCACGTGGGGCTTCCCGGCCGGGCGGAAGTTCAACGGCGGAGTCGGTCAGCCCGCCGTCGGCAACGATGGCGCCGCCGACACCGTGAAAAACACCGAAGGATCGGTCACCTATCTCGCGTGGTCGTTCGCTCAGATGCACAACTTGAATGTGGCCAGCATCATCACGTCGGCCGGTCCGGACCCGGTGAAGATCAGTCCCGAGTCAGTGGGCAAGACAATTTCCACGGCTTGGTTCATCAGGAAGGGCGACGATCTCGCCCTTGACACCATCTCGTTCTACCGGCCCAACCAGCCGGGCGCCTACCCGATCGTGCTGGCGACGTATGAGATCGTGTGCTCGAAGTATCAGGATCCGAAGGTCGGCACGGCCGTCCGGGCTTTCCTGCAGAGTGCTATCGGTCCGGGTCAGGACGGTTTGATTGGCGCCGGATACATTCCAATTCCCACCGAGTTCAAGCCGCGACTAATAAACTCCATCAACGCCGTCTCGTGAGGAGTCGATGCTCAATGTTCGAGGGTATTTTTCGCCGTAGTCAACCCGGTGTTCCAAGAGTTTTCCCGCGGTAGTAAAGCTTTTGAATCATGGAGTTCACGACGCTGCCCCCTGAGGTGATCTCCGCACTTATTCATTCGGGACCCGGTGCGGAATCGTTGGCCAATGCCGCCGCGGCATGGCAACAGCTCAGCGCCAACCTGGAAGACGCGGCGGACAACTATGCCTCGTCGCTGTCGTCTATGGACGAGAGCTGGTACGGCCCGTCGTCGGCGGCGATGTTCCAGTCCGTCACGCCGTACGTGACGTGGCTGCGCACCACCGCGCAGCAGGCTCAGCAGACCGCAGCGGCAGCACGGTCCGCAGCGGCCGCCTTCAGCTCGGTACAGGCTTCCGTGGTTCCGACGGCTACCGTTGCCGCCAACCGAACGCGTCTCGTACAGCTTTTGGCCACCAACGTATTTGGGCGAAATCTTCCCGCCATCGCCCAAACCGAATCTGAGTACCAGACCATGTGGGCGAACAACGCGGAGGCGATGACCCGCTATCAGGCGGCCTCGTCCCAGGCATCCACCCTGCCGCAGTTGACCTCGCCGACGTCCAAGACCAATCCGTCGGGCCTGACCACACAATCCACGTCGGCGGCGCCTGCCGCGACGACCTCGTCGGGGGCCACGGTCGCGGCGGCCAGCCCCGCCGAGGCCATCCCCACTGCCTTCGATCCCAACGTTGGCTTTGTCGGGCTGGCAAACACCTACGCCAACCAGTTCGTCTCGTCCGGATTCCCGATCAACATGCTCAGCTATCTGGCCCAGAACCAGTCGGCCCAGGCACTGGCGGGGGTGAACGCCCAGGTCAGCCAGGGGCTTTCGGAAGGCGAGAACGCGTTGGGTGGGGCCGCGGCAAACTTGGGTGGGGGTGCAGCCGGAGCTTTGGGGGCGCTGGGCCAGGGCGGGGGAGGTCTGAGTGCATTGGGCGCCGCCGGCCTCGGCGAGATCAACACCTCGGCGGCGCTGGGCGCCGCGGTGCCGATGGGTAATCTTTCCGCACCGCCCAGCGCGGCGCCATTGCTGGCGACACCGGTACAGCTTGCGTCGGCGGCCACGCCGCTCGGCGCGGGGGGAGCCCCTGGGATGCCGATGCTCCCGCCGCTCATGCCGCCGCCGATTTCACCAGGCAGTGGCTGGCGCAAGCGCAAGGCGCAGAAGTACGAAGACATCGCGATCGGCGCCGAGCTCAAGGGCAAAGTGATGAAACCGCCGCCGTCGGCGGGATAAGCGAGATCGCCGTCGGCGACTCAGTCGCCGGGATGCGGCGGGCTGCTGTGCAGAGAGCCCAGACCGTGCTGGATACCTTCATCCACTTGGCTCTTGAGGTCTGCTGCGCTGTCCGGCATCCCGGTGGCCGGGTTGCAGCTACAGCTGAGGGTGCCGAACTGGCTGGGTTCGGCGTCGGCCGGCGTTGCCGTGACAACAGTCGCGGCGAGCGCGATCGCGGCGCCAAACAATAATTTCTCGATGATCAAAGATGCTCCGTTGGGGTCGATACCCCAGTATGCGGATTTTTTCAGGCTCCCGCATGTCGGGGGCAGAACGCGGCGATGCTGACGCCGACGAAGAATCCGGCGTGGTAGCCGTCCAGACCACTCTGCTGCATGATGTCGTTCGCGACGTCGCTCGATGCCCTACCGCCATCGAGTCCGTCGCAGACCTGATGACCGGCGATGACCGCGGCCTGGCCGGACGCGAAGGTAATCCCCTTGGCCTTCAGCGCATTCAAGAAGTTGGAGTCGACGGCGTCGGCATGCGCACTTGGCGCGGCGATTTCCATGACGCTGAACGGGGCGAACAACAGGACTAGGCCGGTCAGGATTGATCGCACAGGTTTGGGCGAGCGCACTGGGGTGGTCGTCCTTTCTCATCCTGTCCGCTGAGCAGAAGCGTTGAGTAGTGCTGACAGCAAGCGAAACCGCTGACATTGCGATCATCGCATGCCGCGCCCGGACTTTTGAAGCGCGCGTTGAGGTCGACGCGGGTCGGTGTGATCGTTAACCGTCTAGACATTCCCAGGGCGTTCAACGTTGGCAGGCCGGGCACCAGTACGCAACCCGCTCGTCGCTGTCGTCACGCTTGATGGGTATGCCGCAGCGACGGCAGCTTTGGCCTGCTCGCCCGTACACCCACAGTTGGCGGCCAGCCCGCATGTCGCCGGTGGTACATCGATTCTGCCGGAAGCGGTTGGCCCACAACATGTCGCGGGCGCGGGCGACCAGTCGTTGCGGGTTGGCGATCGCGCTCACCGGCGCGGTGGCCAGGTGTCCACTGACGAAACACAATTCGTTGCAGTAGACATTGCCGATCCCGGCCATGATCCGCTGGTCCAGCAGGGCCTCGGCGATCCGCCGATCCGGGTCTGCCATCAGGTTGGCGGCGGCAATCTTGGGGTCCCAGTCCTCGCCCAGCAGATCGGGTCCCAGGTGGTCGACGACGTCGCCGTCATGGGCGCGTTCGAGTATCTCCAGCACGCCGAGGTCGATGCCGACCGCGCGGATATCGCTGGCTTCCAAGATGATCCGGACCCGATGGTCGGCGCGGCTCGGCCGCGTAGTGACTCGCCAGCTGCCGTCCATCTTCAGATGCGAGTGGATGCTGGCCGGTCCGACGCGAATGAACAAGTGCTTGCCTCTGCTGCACACCTCGTCGACGACGTGACCGCTCAGGTCGACCGTGGCATAGCGGGGGACCCGGACATCGCAGCGGGTCAGCGTGCGACCGACCAACGCTTTCCGCAGTGCCTCTGCGGTGCGGAAAACGGTGTCACCCTCAGGCATCGGCTACCGCAGCCGCAGTCCGCGCGGAGTCCGGGCGAATCCGGAGTCGGTCAAGGCCGCAACCACCGTCGACGAGACTTGCGGCGCCAACACCGGCGCGCTGTTGATGCGCTCGATGAGGATGGAGTTGACCCGCCCGCCCGAAACCAGGTCGGCGAGTGCGACGGCCGCAGCGTGGTTGGCTTCGGAATCGTCGTCGGCGAAGCTCAGCAAGGACCTCCCGCCGCGCTCGAGGAACCACACCAGTTTGCCGTCGACCAGCACGACGAGCGCTCCGGCCTTACGGCCCGGCCGGGCCCCACTGTCGGCGGCCGATGAGCGCGACGGCCAGGTCAGCGCCGCGCCGTAGGGGTTCGCCGGGTCGGCGGCGGCCAGCACCACCGCCCGGTACTCCGGCCGTTCGGGGTCTACACCGTCGAGGTAGCTGCGCAGCCGGTCGACCGTGGACGCGACCGCGAACTGGGCGCCGCCCAACGACTCCACGAAATAGCCGCGCTGACAGCGGCCGGCATCCTCGAAAGCGGTCAGCACCTTGTACAGGTTGGCAAACCCGCCGGGCACCCCTTCGGCGGTCACCGCGCCCCTGGTCAGCACGCCGTGCCGGCTCAGCAGCAGTTCTGCCTGGTGATGGGCCCGCACGGTGGAATCCGGTTCGGGCGTCGGCAGCGCCGACCAGCGCCCGGCCACCGTCGGATCGGTGGCCCGCGACTGCGCGTGCGCGACGCTGTAGCGGCTCAGGCGCGGGGGGCGCCGGCCGCGTCCCTGTCGATGGGCCGGGGCCGATCGCTTACGCGCGCCCGGGCCACCCGACAGCATCGCGCGCACCGGCGCGAACGTGTCGCCGGTGACCCATCCGGCCCAAATCAATTCCCACAGAGCCGCTTTGAGCTCGGCTTCGCCGACTCCGTCAAGGCCGAGCTGTCGAAAGAAGAACGCGCCGCCGCCGGCCAGCATGTCCAAGATCGCGCGATGAGTTGCGGTGAACTCGATCTCCGATCCGGCAGCCAGGGTCAGCGGCGCGGAATCTGCGGTGTGGAAGGCCACCCAGCCGTCGCTGCCGGAGATCGTGCCCGACCCTGACCACATCACCTCGCCGGAGGCCAGCAGTTCGTCGAGCATCGCGGGGGAGTAGTCGCGCACCCGCGGCGCCAGCACCAGCGATTCGACCGCCGACGCCGGTAGTGGGACGCCGGCGAGCTGATCGATGACGGCCGCCAGACCGTCCACGCCGGAGTTGGCGGCCGACCCGTGGCCGGCGCCCACGCCATGCCAGGCAGGCAGGAAACGCGCGTAGGCGCTGGTGCTGACCGGCTCGACTTGGGCGCGCAGCACCGCCAGCGATCTGCGCCGCAGGATCCGCAGCACGTCGGCGTCACACCACTGATCACCGGTCGCCTCGGTGGAGAACTCGCCGCGGACCAGTCGCCCGTCGGCGGCCAACCGGCCCAGCACGTCGGCGGCGACGCGCAGCCCGAGCCCGAACCGGGCGGCGACGTCGGCTGTGGTGAACGGCGCGTGGGTACGGGCAAATCGGCCCAGCAGTTCGCCGAGCGGATCGGCGACGGTCTCGGTGAAGCTGGCCGGAACGCCGACCGGCACGGCAACCCCGACGCCGTCGCGCAGCCGGCCGATGTCCTCGATCGCCACCCACCAGCTGCGGCCGGCGAACGACACCGGTAGCGCACGCTTGGCGGCGAATAACGCTTCCAGCCAGCCACCGACGTCAGCGCCGCCGGCGCGTTCGGCGACCTCGTCGGCGGTCAGCGGGCCGAGCAGCCGCAGCAGATCGGCGACCGCTTCGGAATCGCGGGCCGCCCGATCTGCCGAGAGGTGCTGCAATTGCCGGCCGGTGCCCGCGACAACGTCGGGATCCAGCAGTTCGCGCAGCTCGACTCGGCCGAGCAACTCGGCCAGCAGCGTGGGGTCCAGCGACAGCGCGGCGGCGCGGCGTTCGGCCAGCGGGCTGTCGCCCTCGTACATGAATGCCCCGACGTAGCCGAACAAGAGCGAGGCCGCGAACGGTGATGGTGTCGCGGTTTCGGTTTCCAGCACGCGAATCTTGCGCGCGGCGATGTCGGTCATCAGCCCCGCCAGCGTCGGCACGTCGTAGACGTCCTGCAGGCACTCACGCACCGCCTCCAACACGATCGGGAAGTCAGGGTATTTGCGAGCCACGTCGAGCAGCTGGGCGGCGCGCTGACGCTGGTGCCACAGCGGCGACCGGCGGCCGGGGTGTCGTCGCGGCAGCAGCAGCGCCCGCGCGGCGCATTCCCGGAATCGCGAGGCGAACAGCGCCGAACCGCCCACCTCCGTCGTGACGATCGGGTCGATCTCATCGGCATCGAAGACGAACAGCTCAGCACCCGGCGGCGCGTCGTAGGAGTCGGTTCCGGACTCCGAAATGGTGTCTGGGAGCCGCACCACGATGCCGTCGTCCGACGCGGTCGGTTTCTCGTCGATGCCGTAGCGGTCACGCAGCCGCCGGCTCACCGCCAGCGCCAGCGGACCGTGCACCCGCAGGCCGTAAGGAGAGTGCAGGATCACCCGCCAGTCGCCCAGCTCGTCCCGAAACCGCTCGACCAGCAACGTGGTGTCGGAGGGCACGACGTTGGTGGCGGTGCGCTGGTCGTCCAGCAGCCGCCAGAGGTTCTCGATGGCGTACTCGTTGAATCCCAATTCAGCGCAACGGCTTTCGAACGCACTGCGGTCCAGCCCGGCCAGCTCGCCGGTGAACTGGCCGACCGCACGGCCGAGTTCGGCGGGGCGACCCGAATCGTCGCCGCGCCAGAACGGAAGCCGGGCCGGCTCGCCCGGGGCCGGTATGACCAGCACACGGTCATGGGTGATCTCGGTGATTCGCCAACTGGTGGCACCCAGCGCGATGACATCACCGGGCCGCGATTCGTAGACCATTTCCTCGTCGAGTTCGCCTACCCGGGAGGGGGTTTCGGAGTCGGTGGCCAGGTAGACGGTGAACAGGCCGCGGTCCGGGATGGCGCCACCGGAGGTCACCGCGAGCCGCTGCGCGCCGGGCCGCGCCGTCACCGTGCCGTTGTCGCGGTCATACACCAGCCGTGGCCGCAGTTCGGCGAATTCGGTTGACGGGTACTTGCCGGAGAGCAGATCCAGGGTGGCCTCGAATGCGCTGTGCGGCAGCGTCGCAAACGGTGCACTGCGCCGTACAGTGTCGAACCAGCGGTCGACGTCCAGTGGCTCCAACGCGGCCGCGGCCACGGTGTGCTGGGCCAGGATGTCGAGCGGGTTCGTCGGCAC
>DATDLZ010000139.1:0-4089 GCA_036519055.1 Mycobacterium sp. | reverse complement strand
GCGGCGGCTGTCGCCGCAGGTGGTGATGGCGCCGTTTGACCCCGCCGTCGGCGCCGCGCTCGCGGCGACCGGCGCCGACCCGTTCGCACCCAGCTACCTGGACTCCGCGTGGGCGATCCGGTTCCAGCACGACTCCGACATCGCGCGCCGTCAGGACGCGCTGGGTTCGATGCTGTGGCGTGACCTGCAGCCCCGGGTCAACCCGCGCGCCCAGATCCTGATGCCGCCGACCAACTGGAAGCTGCGCTCCGACGACGCCGGCGCCATCATGAGCGCGCTGGCGACCGCGATCCGGTCCGGCCTGGCGGTGCCGCGACCCCTGCCCGCGCTGATCGCCGACGCGTCTGCCACCCCACCGGTCAACGGAACACCGCAGCCCGACGCCGACGCCGACGGCCGGGGCCGGTTCAGCGACGCCGTCATCGGCAGGATCTCCGGCGAGTTGGGCCGACTGGCCGGCCTGACCACGGCTCTGACCACCGATGCCCGCAGTGGGCTGACCGGCGTCAGCTATACCGCGCCGCTGCGCGAGGACATGCTGCGCGCGATCAGCCAGGCCGACCGGCCCGATACCCGCAACGGGCTTGCCCAGCAGCGGTTGGACGTCGTCCACAGCGCGATCGCCGACTTGTTCGGCGCGGTCACGATCGTCACCCCGACCGGGTCCTACACCCTGGCCACTGAGCACAGCCCGCTGCCGCTGGCCCTGCACAACGGGCTGGCCGTCCCGATCAGGGTGCGACTGCACCTCGACGTGCCGCCCGGGATGCAGGTGACCGATCTCGGCGAGATCGAGCTGCCGCCGGGCTACCTGCCGCTGCGGGTGCCGATCGAAGTCAACTTCACCCAGCGGGTCGCGATCGACGTCGCCCTGCACACCCCCGCCGGTGTGCCGCTCGGCGAGCCGGTGCGAATGTCGGTGCACTCCAACGCCTACGGCAAGGTGCTGTTCTTGATCACGATGAGTGCGGCCGCGGTGCTGGTGGCGCTGGCGGGACGACGGCTGTGGCATCGCTTCCGCGGCCAGCCGGACCGCGCCGACCTCGACCGGCCGGACCCGGCCGACGCCGACTTTCACGTCGACGAAGAGCACAGCGCATGAGCCCCGCCGGGCGGCCCGGACCGCCACCGGCACAACCACCGCCGCGGCCCCCGGCCCCGCCACGTCAGCGCAGTCCGGGACCGCCCACCGGGCCGCTGCCGCCGACCGGCCACGTGCCGTCGCAGAGCACGTCGCCGCAGCCCCGCCCTGAGCTCTCCGACGCCGCGCTGGTGTCGCGGTCGTGGGGGATGGCGCTGGCCACCCTGGTCAGCCGGGTCACCGGCTTCGCCCGGATCGTGCTATTGGCCGCGATCCTGGGTGCGGCGCTGTCCAGCGCGTTCTCGGTGGCCAACCAGCTGCCGAACCTGGTCGCCGCCCTGGTGCTGGAGGCGACGTTCACCGCGATCTTCGTGCCGGTGCTGGCGCGCGCCGAGAAGGACGACGCCGATGGCGGCACTGCGTTCGTGCGGCGCCTGGTGACCCTGGCCACCACCGTGCTGTTGGGCACCACGCTGCTGTCGGTCGCCGCGGCGCCCCTGCTGGTGCGGCTGATGCTGGGCCGCAGCCCACAGGTGAACGAGCCGCTGACTATCGCGTTCGCCTACCTGCTGTTGCCGCAGGTGATCTTCTACGGCCTGTCCTCGGTGTTCATGGCAATCCTCAACACCCGCAACGTGTTCGGGCCGCCGGCCTGGGCGCCGGTGGTCAACAACGTCGTCGCGATCGGCACGTTGGGCGCCTACCTGGCCGCACCGGGCCAGCTGTCGGTCGACCCGGTGCAGATGGGCAACGCCAAGCTGCTGGTGCTGGGCATCGGCACCACGTTGGGGGTGTTCGCGCAGACCGCGGTGCTCCTGGTCGCCATCCGGCGCCGGCGCATCAGCCTTCGCCCGCTGTGGGGAATCGACGACCGGCTCAAGCAGTTCGGCGCGATGGCCGCCGCGATGGTGCTCTACGTGCTGATCAGCCAGATCGGTCTGATCGTCACCAACCAAATCGCCAGCACCGCAGCCGCTTCCGGCCCAGCCATCTACAACTACACCTGGCTGGTGCTGATGCTGCCGTACGGCATGATCGGCGTCACCGTGCTGACGGTGGTCATGCCGCGGCTGAGCCGCAACGCCGCCGCCGACGACACCGACGCGGTGCTCGCCGACCTGTCGCTGGCCACCCGGCTGACGATGATCACGCTGATCCCGACGGTGGCGTTCATGACCGTCGGCGGGTCGGCGATGGGCAGCGCGCTGTTCGCCTACGGACATTTCGGCGATGTCGACGCCGGCCACCTGGGTGCGGCGATCGCGATGTCGGCGTTCACCCTGCTCCCCTACGCCGTCGTGCTGCTGCAACTGCGGGTCTTCTACGCCCGCCAGCAGCCGTGGATACCGATCGCGATCATCGTGGTCATCACGGTCGTCAAGATCGCCGGTTCGCTGGTCGCGCCGCACCTCACCGACAACCCTGACCTCGTCGCGGGCTATCTCGGGTTGGCCAACGGCCTGGGATTCCTGGCCGGCGCGATCGCCGGCTACTTCTTGCTCCGCAACGCGCTGCGGCCCCGTGGCGGTCTGGGGGCACTCCCCCGCACGCGGCTGGGGGTCCCCCCAGCCGCGGAGAGGCGAGGGGGCGTACCCCCACCCGCTCGCGGGGGACTGCTCGGCGTCGCGGAGGTGCGGACCATCCTGGTCACGGCCCCCGCGTCGCTGGTGGCAGGTCTGGTCGCATACCTGGTGGACGTGCTGATGGGCATGCAGCGGCTCACCGCCTACGGCGGAGGCGCCGGCTCATTGCTGCGACTGTTCGTGCTCGCGGTGATCATGGCGCCGATCGTGGCGGTGGTCATGCTGCGCGCGCAGGTGCCCGAGGCCGTCGCGGCGCTGGCGGTGTTCCGCCGTTGGATCGGCTCGACACCGGCCCGCGGGAAAGCCGCACCGCCGGCACCCGCCCGAGTGCCTCCCGTCGGTGCCGCGCCACCCCCTTCGAGCAGGTCAGCCCGCGTCGTTGCCCCCCAATCCGAAGGCGGCGATCAACTGTTGCGCTCCGGTATCGTCACGTACCCTGAGCACAGGAATTCGTCAGCACGGGCGGGATATCCGGGAGGGGAACCCATCCAGCGCGGGCATCCGGAGCGACCGACCGGGGAGGGGACGGAGAGAGGACCGGGGATGACTGACGGACCATCGGACAGCGCTTCAGCCAAAGCTGTCACGGGCTCCGCATCGTCATCCGCGGCCGACGATTTCCAGCCCGACGTCCCCACCGATCTCCACGTCGGCACCGTCGCGGCGCCGGAAGCCTCGCCGCCGCCGAACGGCGGATCGTCCGACCCCGATCTCGAGACCACCGCGTTCGGCACCGGCGACCCGATCGGGTTCGATGCGCCGAGCTCGCCTGGATCCGACTCGGCTGCGCCGTCAGACGAACAGCAGCTCGTCCCCGGTGCCAGCATCGCCCGCGGTCGCTACCGGCTGCTGGTCTTCCATGGCGGGGCGCCGCACACCCAGTTCTGGCAGGCACTGGACACCGCGCTGAACCGGCAGGTGGCACTGACTTTCGTCGATCCGGACGCAACACTTCCCGACGAGCAAGTCCGCGAGATCCTGGCTCGCACCATGCGGCTGAGCCGCATCGACAAAATCGGTATCGCCCGAATCCTCGACGTCGTCCACACCGGCGCCGGCGGCCTGGTGGTCACCGAATGGGTGCGGGGCGGTTCACTGCAGGAGGTGGCCGACACCTCGCCGTCGGCCGCGGGCGCATCGCGCGCGATGCAAACCCTGGCCGCCGCGGCCGAGGCCGCCCACCACGCCGGCGTCGCGCTGTCGATCGACCATCCCAGCCGGGTGCGGGTCAGCATCGAAGGCGATGTCGTGCTGGCCTTCCCGGCGACGATGCCGGACATCAGCCCCGACGACGACATCCGCGGCATCGGCGCCGCGCTGTATGCGTTGCTGGTCAACCGGTGGCCGCTGCCCGAGTCCGGAGCACCCAGCGGGATGGCGCAGGCACCGCGAGATTCCGCCGGCCAACCGCTCGAGCCCAGCGCC
>DATDLZ010000138.1:0-2637 GCA_036519055.1 Mycobacterium sp. | reverse complement strand
TATGAATCGCCCAGACCCCGTCACCCGTTTCGCCGGTGGTTTCCGGCCTGGTCGGGCGTCGCCCCGCCAAATCCTCAAAGACTGACGCCCACCCGGCCCGACCACTGGGCACCGTGAAGAACCGGCTGACTCCCTCTCTCGCGTCGCGAAGTCCCTCGGTCGCGTCGCGGATCACGTGCTCGAAGTCTTCCGGATCGAATCCGAACCGACCGTTGTCGTCCATTGCGGCCTCCTGGCAGCTCACACCGATACACCCAGTGTGCGCATTTCAGCGCCCTCGCGCCACGCCTAGTAGCCGTACCCCGGGTTCGAGTAGGGATTCTGCGGCATGTACGGGCCCTGCTGGTACGGATTCTGCTGGTAGGGGCTCTGCTGGTAAGGGTTCTGCTGCTGATACGGGTTTTGTGGTTGCTGATTCGCCCCACCCTGACCTTCGGGCACCTGGATCGGTATCGGCACCGGCAAGAACGGCAGGTTCAGATATGTCGTCGTCATCGCCGGGGCCGTCGAGGTGCTGGGCGGCGGCGGTGGTGGTGGCGGGGGCGTCGTACTCGGCGTGGTACTGCTGGTCGCCTGCGGCGTGGTGGTCGTCGGCTTCGGCACAGTGGTCGTCACCTGCGCCCTCGTCGTGACAGGCGGCGGGGGTGGCGGCGGCGGGGGCACGTACGTCTCGATCGGAGGCGGAGGAGGAGGCGCCTCGCTGGTCGGTGGCGGGACGACGATCGGCGACGGCGCCGCGCTCGGCGGAGGTGGCGACACCGGGCTCGGCGACGGAAGCTGCGAGCTCAGTGGCGGCGGGGGCGGCGCCGTCGTAGTGCTGCTCGGCAGTGTGGGCGCGCGGTTGCTGCTGGTCAAGGTGAACGCCACACCGCCGATCGCGATCATCGACACCAGCGCGGCGAGTCCCAGAAACAGCTGCGGCAGACGTGTTCCGCGGGGAGCCATGTCGAACGACTCGGCCTTCGGCAGCTGCATCAGCTGCGACGGGGTGGCCCGGTTGTCGTCGGTGTCATAGGGCTCGCCGGTGTAGAGCACCGGCTCTTCGCCGGAGTCGTCGGCCTGCGACCAGGCCAACTCCGTCAGCCTTTCCGACGGGTCGTCGAAAAGCGCACCGGCGGTGGGGATGCCGAAGGTGCCGGTCGGGGCGCCGAAAGTGCCGGTGGGGGTCCCGAGCGCGTCGGTGGGAGCCAGGAAGCGACCGGTGGTGGCAAGCCCGCTGGTCGACGTCGCGAAGCTGCCGGTCGACGCGCCTACCAGCGCGGCCATCGTCGTTTCTTCGCGCTTCCCATCTTTCTGCTCGATCGGCTGCGTGGCGGAGAGCATCACCGCGCCAACCGCCGTCGCGAACGCCGGCTGCACGGCGGTCACCACCGAGGCTTTGGTGTGCGACGAAAGACGCTGCGCGACAACCGGAATCTTGGCGCCGCCGCCGGCCATCGCCACCGCAGCGAGATCGCTGCGACGAACCCTGTTGCGGCGCAACAGGTCGTCGAACGCGGAGAGCAGATCCTCGAGGCGTTCCTCGATCAGGCTGTCCAGTTCCGCTCGGCTCAGCTCGAGGCGGGTGCGCTTGCCCGGCAAGTCGATAACCAGATCGGTCGCCTTCTCGGTGGACAGCCGCTCTTTGGCCAGACGGCACTCTTCACGCAGACTGGCGAATTGCCCGACGACGGCGGTGCTGGCGGGATCGGCGCCGTTGCTGTGACCCGCGCTGTCCAGCGCGTGCACCATCAGCGCCTGGTCGACGAGGTCGCCGGAGAACTCGGAGAAACGCAACGTGTTGGCAATTGGTGTGAAGCCCGACGCTGCGTCGGCCAGAGTGATGCTGGTGCCGCCGCCACCGAAATCGAGTAGCGCGACAACGCCTTTGGAAGGCAAATTGGAATCGGAGTTCAACGCCGTCAGCGCGGCAACGGAGTCCGGCACCAGCCGCGGCGCGATACCGCCATGAACAAAATCGGCGTGGGTGCTCAAAGCGTCCTGTAGGCCCCGCATCGCTTTCTGCCCCCAGTGCGCGGGAACGGCCATCGTGATATTCGATGTGGAGGCTTTGCCACCGGTCGCGCTGGTCAACACATCCAGCGCCTCGACCAGCAACAGTGCCGGATCATGCGTGGAACCGTCAGCCGACTTGAGAACGTGCGTCCCACCGACTCGCTCGACGAAGCCGGCCATCAGTGTGCCGGTGTCAGCTGCGTCCGGGTTTGCTGAATCTTTCTCGGGCAGGCCTAATTCCGGCGCGCGATCCGGGAAAAGGGTCAGCACAGCGCGACGCGAGACGGGTGGCGTCCCGCTGCGGACCGCGACTAAGTTTGTGGTCCCGATCGATAACCCCAACGGGTCATACATAAAGCGAATACTTTCGTCGATAGCGTTCGGTGGCCAGCGTCAACGATAACGGCGACTCGCGCTACGACGGTCGGGCACAACATCATCGGTACACGCTCGATGCGGTTGCGTCACCGAAGTGATACCACCGCCGGCTTGACACCTCGAGAAGCGTCAGACCACGGTCAATGGAAGCGATCGCCGCGGCTGGAACTCGAATGTCGACCCACCGCTGACTTTGGCGACCGAAACCTCAGGCAGCTCCGTTGCGGCAGTGTCACTCTCGGAGAGTTCAGCGATCCAGTCGGT
>DATDLZ010000137.1:0-7254 GCA_036519055.1 Mycobacterium sp. | reverse complement strand
TAGAGTTGAGCGGAACAGACTCAACCTTGACGGCGTTGAACAACGCGACAAGCATTTTCACCGGGCCCCTTTAGGCCCTCTGTGACCCTGAACGGAGATGTCGTGGACTCTTTCAACCCGACAACCAAGACGCAGGCGGTGCTGACATCGGCTCTGCAGGCGGCGACTGCCGCCGGCAATCCCGAAATCAGGCCGGCTCACCTGCTGCTAGCCCTGCTCACGCAGAACGACGGGATCGCCGCGCCGCTGCTGGAGGCTGTCGGCGTCGAGCCCGCCACTGTCCGCGCCGAAACGCAACGCATCCTGGACCGGCTGCCGCAGGCCAGCGGCGCCAACTCGCAACCGCAACTGTCGCGTGAATCGCTGGCTGCCATCACCACCGCGCAGCAGTTGGCCACCGAACTGGACGACGAATACGTCTCCACCGAGCACCTGATGGTCGGACTGGCCACTGGCGACTCCGAGGTCGCCAAACTGCTGACCGGACACGGTGCCTCACCGCAGGCGTTGCGCGACGCGTTCGTCAAGGTTCGCGGCAGCGCCCGCGTCACCAGCCCCGACCCCGAGGCGACGTATCAGGCGCTGGAGAAGTACTCCACCGATCTCACCGAACGCGCCCGCGAAGGCAAGCTCGACCCAGTTATCGGTCGGGACAACGAGATTCGTCGCGTCGTGCAGGTGCTGAGCCGTCGCACTAAGAACAACCCGGTGCTGATCGGCGAGCCCGGTGTCGGTAAGACCGCCATCGTGGAAGGTCTGGCCCAACGCATCATCGACGGCGATGTCCCCGAGAGCCTGCGTGACAAGACCGTCGTCAGCCTGGACATGGGTTCGATGGTGGCCGGTGCCAAGTACCGCGGCGAATTCGAGGAACGGCTCAAGGCTGTGCTCGACGACATCAAGAACTCCGCCGGGCAGATCATCACCTTCATCGACGAGCTGCACACCATCGTCGGGGCCGGCGCGACCGGTGAGTCGGCGATGGATGCCGGCAACATGATCAAGCCGATGCTGGCTCGCGGCGAGCTGCGCCTGGTCGGCGCCACCACGCTCGACGAATACCGCAAGTACATCGAGAAGGACGCCGCACTGGAGCGGCGCTTCCAGCAGGTGTTCGTCGGTGAGCCGTCGGTGGAGGACACCGTCGGCATCCTTCGTGGGCTCAAAGACCGCTACGAGGTGCACCACGGTGTGCGCATCACCGACTCCGCGCTGGTTGCCGCCGCGACGCTGTCCGACCGCTACATCACTGCCCGATTCCTGCCGGACAAGGCGATCGACCTGGTCGACGAGTCGGCCAGCCGGCTGCGGATGGAGATCGACTCGCGGCCTGTCGAGGTCGACGAGGTGGAGCGGCTGGTACGCCGGCTCGAGATCGAAGAGATGGCGCTGGCCAAGGAAGAAGACGCGGCGTCCAAGGAGCGCCTGGAGAAGCTGCGCGCCGAACTGGCCGACCAAAAGGAGAAACTGGCCGAGCTCACCACGAGGTGGCAGAACGAGAAGAACGCCATCGACGTCGTCCGCGAACTGAAGGAACAGCTGGACACGTTGCGCGGGGAGTCTGAGCGCGCCGAACGTGACGGCGACCTGGCCAAGGCCGCCGAGTTGCGTTACGGGCGCATCCCCGAAGTGGAGAAGAAGCTCGACGCCGCGTTGCCCACCGCTCAGGCCCGCACGGATGTCATGCTCAAGGAAGAGGTCGGTCCCGACGACATCGCCGACGTGGTGTCGGCGTGGACGGGTATCCCGGCCGGTCGGCTGCTGGAGGGCGAGACCGCCAAGCTGCTGCGGATGGAAGACGAGCTCGGCCGCCGCGTGGTCGGGCAGAAGAAGGCCGTGCAGGCAGTGTCCGACGCGGTGCGTCGCACCCGGGCCGGGGTCGCCGACCCCAACCGGCCGACGGGATCTTTCCTGTTCCTCGGCCCCACTGGTGTCGGCAAGACCGAGCTGGCCAAGGCGTTGGCCGACTTCCTGTTCGACGACGAACACGCGATGGTCCGCATCGACATGAGCGAGTACGGCGAGAAGCACTCGGTGGCCCGGCTGGTTGGTGCCCCGCCCGGCTACATCGGTTACGACCAGGGCGGTCAGCTGACCGAGGCGGTCCGCCGCCGGCCCTACACCGTGGTGTTGTTCGACGAGGTGGAAAAGGCCCACCCGGACGTGTTCGACGTGCTGCTGCAGGTGCTCGATGAGGGCCGGCTCACCGACGGGCAGGGCCGCACGGTCGACTTCCGCAACACCATCCTGATCCTGACGTCCAACCTCGGGTCGGGCGGCACAGAGGAGCAGGTGATGGCCGCGGTGCGCTCGGCGTTCAAGCCGGAGTTCATCAACCGCCTCGACGATGTGCTGATCTTCGATGGGCTCAACCCCGAGGAGCTGGTGCAGATCGTCGACATCCAGCTCGACCAGTTGGACAAGCGGTTGGCCCAGCGGCGGCTGCAGCTCGAGGTGTCGTCGCCGGCCAAGGAGTGGCTGGCGCACCGTGGATTCGACCCCGTGTACGGCGCCCGGCCGCTGCGGCGTCTGGTGCAGCATGCCATCGGTGACCAGTTGGCCAAGATGCTGTTGGCCGGTGACGTGCACGACGGCGACGTGGTACCGGTCAACGTCAGCGCCGACGGCGACGCGCTGATCCTGGGCTGATACGGGTCGTCACGGGCTGACCCTTGCTACCGCTTCGGTGTGGATGCCTACGCCGAAGCGGTAGCAAACTTTAATTCTGTTGTGACCTGCTCGCATTCCCGGTTAAGGGGTCACAGCGGTTAGGCTACGTGGCGATGGTTCCCCTCTGGTTCACGCTCTCCGCGCTGTGCTTCGTCGGCGCGGCGGTGTTGCTATACGTCGACATCGACCGCCGCCGCGGTCGGGGCCGGCGTCGTAAGTCGTGGGCACGGTCGCACGGATTCGACTACGAGCAGGAATCCACCGAGATCCTCAAGCGCTGGAAGCGCGGTGTGATGTCGACCGTGGGCAGCATCCCGGCCCGCAACGTCGTGTTGGGCCAGATCCGCGGCGAGGCGGTCTTCATCTTCGACCTCGAGGAAGTCGCCACCGTGATCGCCCTGCACCGCAAGGTGGGCACCAACGTCGTCGTCGACGTGCGGCTCAAAGGCCTCAAAGAGCCTCGCGAGAACGACATTTGGCTGCTGGGGGCGATCGGCCCGCGGATGGTGTACTCCACCAACCTGGACGCCGCCCGTCGCGCCTGCGATCGCCGCATGGTCACCTTCGCGCACACCGCACCCGACTGCGCCGAGATCATGTGGAACGAGCAGAACTGGACGCTGGTCAGCATGCCGATCGGCAGCACTCGTGCCCAATGGGACGAGGGTTTGCGCACAGTGCGCCAATTCAACGACCTGCTGCGGGTGTTGCCGCCGGTGCCGCCGGCGGCAGGATCTGCCGGGACGCAGCAGTCGGCGACCCGCCGCAAGTCGGCCCCCAGCCGCCCGCTGGCTCCCGCCGGGCGAGCCGACGTGCCGCAGCGGCAGACAGAGTCTTTCACCCGTGAGGCCGGGTCGGCGTCGCACGCCGCAACCCCGCCGCCTGCTGCTCGTCAAGAGCCGATTCGTCGTCCTCCGACGAGCCGAAACGGCCACCAGGCTTCACATCACCAGCGCTGAGTCCGAGTCGCACACCCGCTCAGTACACTGACGCCGTGCCTCGTCGCGTCGCCCTGATCACCGGGCCCACATCCGGTATCGGCGAAGGTTTCGCGCGACGCTATGCCGCTGACGGCTACGACCTGGTGCTGGTGTCTCGCGACGCAGACCGTCTCAAGGCGCTGGCCGCCGAGCTGTCCGACGAGGGCGGGCGAAACGTCGAGGTGCTCCCCGCCGATCTCAGCCAGGCCGCCGGGCGCGACACGGTCGCCGAGCGGCTGACCGCCGGCGTCGAGGTGCTGGTGAACAACGCCGGTTTCGGTACATCCGGCGAATTCTGGACCGCCGAGCCCGCGAAGCTGCAGTCACAGCTGGACGTCAACGTCACCTCGGTGATGCAGCTGACCCGGGCGGCGTTGCCGGCGATGATCGACGCCGGTGCGGGCACGGTGATCAACGTCGCCAGCGTTGCGGGGCTGTTGTCCGGTCGGGGCTCGACCTATTCGGCCTCCAAGGCCTGGGTGGTGTCGTTCACCGAAGGGTTGGCCGTCGGGTTGCGAGGCACCGGTGTCGGAATGCACGTGGTGTGTCCGGGCTACGTGCACACCGAATTTCACGACCGGGCCGGCATCGACATGACATCGTTGCCGTCGTTCATGTGGCTCGAGGTCGACGATGTCGTCCGGGAAACCCTCGCCGACGCGGCCGGCGGCAAGGTGGTCATCATCCCCGGCGTGCAGTACAAGGCGATCACCACCGCGAGCCGGATGGTGCCGCGAACACTGGTGCGCGCTGCCACGAGTGTCTTCGGTCGGGGCCGTGGCCGCACCTGAGCTCGCCGAGTTAGCCGACCTGGTACGCCAATTGGCGGTGGTGCACGGCCGCGTCACATTGTCGTCGGGCAAGGAAGCCGACTACTACGTCGACCTGCGTCGAGCCACGTTGCATCACCGGGCCGGGCCCCTGATCGGCCGGCTGGTCCGCGAACTCACCGCCGACTGGGACTACGCGGCGGTCGGTGGACTGACACTGGGTGCCGACCCGGTCGCCACCGCCGTCATGCACGCACCGGGTCGCCCAATCGACGCGTTCGTCGTTCGGAAATCCGTGAAAGCCCATGGCATGCAACGACTTATCGAAGGGCCCGACATCTCCGGCCAGCGGGTCCTGGTAGTTGAGGACACCAGCACGACCGGCGGGTCGGCGCTGACCGCGGTGCGCGCGGTGCTGGAGGCCGGTGCGCAGGTGGTCGGCGTGGCAACGGTGGTCGACCGTGCCACGGGGGCGGCCGAAGCCATTGAAGCCGAAGGCTTTCCGTACCGCAGCGTACTGGGGCTGGCGGACCTCGGGCTGCAGTAGTCACCGTGCGCACTCTCATCGCGATAGTGGCGACGCTGGCCCTGGCGTGTGCGTGTTCGAATCCGTCAGCACGCCAACAGGTCTACGGCGCGGAAACCGCACACCTCGGCGAGTCACTGGCGGTGCTGGGCTGGAACACCTCGATATCGAATCTGCGCTGGCAAGACGACTACGTGCTCGTCGACGTCGATGCGGCCCCGTCCGACCCGGCCAAACCCCACGCCGACCCCCGCGATATCCGCTTCGGCCTCTACGGCGCATTGGCGCATCCCATGGAAGCCACCGGCATCGGCAGCTGTGACGGTGTGAAAAACCTTGTCATTCAATCGCTTTCCGCGTCCGGCGGCACGCGGCTGACCGGCACGGTATGTCTGGGCCCGATGAAGGACCGTGCCGCCGTCCGCGGCGTCTACCTCTACTCGCCACGCGACCGGATCGCCGACACCGCCGCGGCCTACCCGGCGGCGTTCCCGGTCGGGGTAATGCCGACCAAGGAGAGCGACACCGGCCTGGTGGTCAAATCCACCAGTGTGGCCGCGTGGCGGGCCGACGGCACTCAGCTGACTCAGGCCTCGCTGGGTGACCCGGCCGCGTTCAACGGTAGCGGTTACATGCTGCTCGGATTGGAGGCCCACACCATCGCGGACAAATATCGCGACGACTCCGCCGGCCGCGGCGGGCCGATGATGCTGCTCGCCGCGCCAACCCTGCCTGCCCCGGGCCTGAACGCCGCCTGCACGGCCTACGGGGCGTCGGTGCTGATCTTGCCGGAGGCGTCGCTGGACGCCGTGCACGTCAACGCCTCACTGTGCACGCAGGGCGACCTCAACGACGCGCTGCTGTACGCGACCGTCGCGATCGTCGGCACCCACGCCGCGGTCTGGACCGTCAAATGAGCGAGCCCGGTCCCACCGAGTGGAGTGTCCCGACGTCCGGTGTCGGCCCGTGGGAGGGTCCGCTTCCCGACGACCCGCGGTATGACCCGGAGCTGCTGCGCGACGGCGACACCCGCAACGTCGTCGACGCGTATCGGTACTGGACGCGCGAGGCGATCGTCGCCGACATCGACACCCGCAGACATCCGCTGCATGTGGCGATCGAGAACTTTGGTCAGGACGCCAACATCGGCGGGGTCGTGCGCGCCGCCAACGCATTCGCCGTGGACACCGTGCACATCGTCGGCCGTCGCCGCTGGAACCGCCGCGGCGCCATGGTCACCGACCGCTACCAGCGACTGCGCCACCACCACGACACTGCCGATCTGCTGAGCTTCGCCGCCGGGTCGGGCCTGACGGTGGTGGCCGTCGATATCGTGCCCGGCGCGGCGCGGCTCGAGCAGACGGCGCTGCCGCGGGACTGCCTGCTGCTGTTCGGCCAGGAAGGCCCCGGTATCAGCGACGACGCCCGCGCCGGTGCCGCGCTGACCGTGTCGATCGCCCAGTTCGGGTCGACACGCAGCATCAACGTCGCGGTCGCGGCCGGGATCGCCATGCATACCTGGATCACGCAACACGGGAATATCGCGAGCGCCTGGTAGTTGCGCCGATTCGCTAATGCCTTGGCGCGATATCGAATTCGATGGGCAGACTGATGGGTCCCGTCAGCGCGGTCAGCGGTTTCCACGGGGCCGGTCCGGTTCGCCGGGCGTGCGGCATGTGCTGAGTCATCACCGTCAGGGCTTCGGCGAGTTCGAGCCGGGCAAGGTTGGCGCCCAGGCAGTAATGCATGCCGGCACCGAAGGTCTGCATTGGGTGGGTGCCATCGCGAGTGATATCGAGTTGGTCTGGTTTGTCGTAGACGGCGGGATCCCGGTTGGCCGAGGCGGTGTTGGCGACGACCAGTGTGCCGGCCGGGATCATGACGCCGGCCAGTTCGACATCCTCGAGGGCGATGCGCAGGGTGCCCCAGGCGATCGGGGAGTGTCGCATGGTTTCCTCGACCGCATTGGCGGCCAACTCGGGGTGTTGGGCCAGGAGCGTCCACTGGTCGGGGTGATCGCAGAGCACCTGCACCGCGGCGGCGAGCTGGTTTCGAGTGGTGTCGGTGCCGGCAATCAGCAGACCCACGACCAGCATGCGCAACTCGTCGGCGTCGAGCCGATCGCCATCGTGTTCGGCGCGGATCAGCTCGGAGATCAGGTCGTCGGTCAACGCGTCACGGCGGTCAGCGACCATATCGTCGACATAGTCGTCGACAGCCTCCCATGCCGCCAGGATGCAATCCGCCTCATCGGCAACGTTCCAGCTGAAGGCCTTGAAGATGTCGTCAGTCCATTCCGAGAACAGCT
>DATDLZ010000136.1:0-20488 GCA_036519055.1 Mycobacterium sp. | reverse complement strand
GCAGTGCAGTGGTTCCTGCACGCCGCCGAGGCCGACGTCGAGGGTGTCACCGATGCCGAGGACCGAGTCAGCGAGCTCGGCTGACGTGGGAACGCTTGCACAGGAATATGATTGCCTGCTTCTCGACTTGGACGGGACGGTGTTCCGCGGTCACGAGCTGACCGACGGCGCGGTCGAATCGCTGGAAAAGGCCGCGGGCAGAAAACTATTCGTCACCAATAATGCGTCGCGCAGCGCGGACCAGGTCGCCGGCCATCTGCACGATATCGGCCTCCCGGCGACCGCTGAGGATGTCGTCACCAGCGCGCAAAGCGCCGCCCACGTCCTGGCCGATCAGCTGGAGCCCGGGTCTCGGGTGCTGGTCGTCGGCACCGAGTCGCTGGCCGCCGAGATCACGGCCGTCGGCCTGCGGCCGGTGCGCAGCTATGACGACAAGCCGGACGCCGTGGTCCAAGGCCACTCTCCGGAAACCGGGTGGGCCATCCTCGCCGAGGCGGCGCTGGCCATCCGGGCCGGCGCGCTGTGGGTGGCGGCCAATGTCGACGCCACCCTGCCGACCGAACGCGGTCTGCTGCCCGGCAACGGTTCCATGGTGGCCGCGTTGAAGGCAGCGACCGACGCCGAGCCGCAGGTCGCGGGCAAGCCGGCACCGACCTTGTTGCTCGATGCGTTGGCGCGCGGCGACTTTCAGACTCCACTCGTAGTCGGTGACCGGATGAACACCGATATCGCCGGTGCCAACGCCGCCGGGCTGCCCAGCCTGATGGTGCTCACCGGGGTCAATTCCGCGCGCGACGCGGTCCACGCCATCCGCGAACAGCGCGCGACATTCATCGGTCACGACCTCCGGTCGCTGCACGAGGACGCGGACGCGCTCTCGGTGACCGCGCAATCGGCGTGGCACATCGACACCGAGGACGTCTCGATAACGGTCAGCAGCGCAGCCGATGACGACGCGGGCGATGGACTCTCGATTGTTCGCGCCGTCGCCAACGCGGTGTGGTCGAGCGGCCTCGACGGACCGACCGTCACCATCAAGGCCGGCGACGACACCGCCCACGACGCCCTGCAACGGTGGTCCCTGACCTAAATCCGATAGCGTAGAACAGCGATGAGTACCGACCCAGAAGAGATTCGCGCACGGATCGACGCCCTGCTTGCCGAGCTGCCCGATCCGGCGAACTCCGAGAAGATGCCCACTGAAGCCGATCTAGAAGAGCTTGCGCGCCGGCTTTCTGAGGCGCACGACATGCTGGTGCAGGCTCTGGAGTCGGCGGAGAAGGCCTGAGTCCGCCGTGCCGCGGCGTACCCGTGTTGATGCCGAGCTGGTCCGTCGAGGACTGGCTCGCTCCCGCCAGCAGGCCGCGGAGTTGATCGGCGCGGGCAAGGTCAGCATCGACGGGATGCCCGCGGTCAAGCCGGGCACCGCCGTTGCGGCGACTGCTGCGCTGAAGGTCATCGGCGAGGCGGAACGCGGCTGGGTGTCTCGCGGCGCGCACAAACTCATCGGTGCGCTAGACGCCTTCGGTATCGGTGTGGAGGGTCGACGCTGCTTGGACGCGGGCGCCTCGACGGGCGGATTCACCGAAGTCCTGCTGGATCGCGGGGCCCGTGAAGTCGTCGCCGTCGACGTCGGCTACGGCCAGCTGGCCTGGTCGCTTCGATCAGACCCACGAGTGGTGGTCGTCGAGCGGACCAATGCGCGAGAGCTCACGCCAGACGTCACCGGCGGCCCGGTCGAGGCGATCGTCGCTGACCTGTCGTTCATCTCGCTGACCACAGTGTTGCCCGCGCTGACTGGATGCGCCTCGCCCGACGCGGATATCGTTCCCATGGTGAAGCCGCAGTTCGAGGTGGGTAAGGGTCAGGTGGGAGCCGGGGGGGTGGTGCACAGTTCGGAGCTACGGGCGGGTGCCGTGCTCGCCGTCGCGCGTCGCGCCGGCGAGCTCGGTTGGCACACCGTCGGGGTCACGCCGAGCCCGCTCCCGGGCCCATCGGGCAACGTTGAATATTTCCTGTGGTTGCGCGCCGAAACCGATCGGGGGCTGTCTGCTGATGAGCTGGAATGTGTGGTTCGCGACGCAATTGAGGCCGGTCCGAAATGACGCGTGAACGTACTGTGCTGCTGGTGGTGCACACCGGACGCGCGGAAGCGACCGAGACTGCCCGTCGGGTAGAGAAAGTGTTGAACGACAACAACATTGGCCTTCGCGTGTTGTCCGCTGAAGCGGTCGATAGCGGCCCGTCGCAGCTGGCTCCGGACGATATGCGCGCGCTGGGCGTCGACATCGAGGTCGTCGACGCCGACCCTGACGCCGCCGAGGGATGCGAACTGGTCGTGGGCCTCGGCGGCGACGGAACCTTTCTTCGGGCCGCGGAGCTCGCGCGTAACGCCAACGTTCCGGTGCTGGGCATGAACCTGGGCCGTATCGGGTTCCTGGCCGAAGCCGAGACCGAGGAGATCGACAGTGTGCTCGAACATGTGGTGGCGCGCAGTTATCGCATCGAAGAACGGTTGACGCTGGACATCGCGGTGCGGGTCAAGGGCGAGGTCGTCTCGCATGGATGGGCGCTCAACGAGGCGAGCCTGGAAAAGGGGCCGCGGCTGGGGGTGCTCGGCGTGGTCCTCGAAGTCGACGGGCGGCCGGTGTCGACCTTCGGCTGCGACGGGGTGTTGGTGTCAACGCCCACCGGATCAACCGCCTACGCGTTCTCCGCGGGCGGACCGATCTTGTGGCCGGATCTGGAAGCGTTGCTGGTGGTACCCAACAACGCTCACGCATTGTTCGCCCGGCCGATGGTCACCAGCCCCGAGGCCCGCATCGCCATCGAGATCGAGGGCGACGGTCACGACGCACTGGTGTTCTGCGATGGTCGGCGAGAGATGCTGGTGCCGGCCGGTGCGCGACTGGAAGTGCGGCGGTGCGATGTGTCGGTCAAATGGGCCCGGCTGGACAGCGCGCCGTTCACCGACCGTCTGGTGCGCAAATTCCGTCTGCCGGTCACCGGCTGGCGCGGACGGTAACAGTGCTTTCGGAAATTCGGATCGAGTCGTTGGGCGCCATCAGCGCCGCGACAGCCGAATTCGACCGCGGCCTAACGGTTTTGACCGGGGAAACCGGTACCGGTAAGACCATGGTCGTCACCAGCCTGCATCTGCTCGGCGGGGCCCGGGCCGACGCCAACCGGGTGCGCTCGGGGGCCGAGCGGGCCGTCGTGGAAGGGCGGTTCACCACTGCTGATCTCGACGAGAAGGCGGTGGCGCAGCTCGACGAGATGCTCGACGCCTCCGGGGCCGAACGCGACGAGGACGGCAGCATCATCGCGTTACGCTCGGTCAGCCGCGACGGACCGTCGCGGGCGTACCTCGGCGGCCGCAGCGTGCCTGCCAAATCGCTGAGCGGATTCACCACCGAACTGCTGACGCTGCACGGGCAAAACGACCAGCTGAGGCTGATGCGACCCGACGAGCAACGCGGGGCACTGGACCGGTTCGCAGACGTTGACACCCGACTGGAGCGCTATCGCAAACTGCGGGACGCATGGCAGTCGGCGCGCCGCGACTTCGTCGACCGGAGCAACCGGGCCCGCGAATTGGCGCAGGAGGCCGATCGGCTCAAGTTCGCACTGCACGAGATCGACACCATCGACCCCGCATCCGGCGAGGACGATGCGCTGATCGCCGACATCCGTCGGCTCTCGGAGCTGGACGCGCTGCGCGAGGCCGCATCCGGGGCCCGCGTCGCACTGTCCGGGCTGGGGGATGACGCCTCCGTCGACCCGACCGGACAGCCCGCGTCGGCGGCGGACAATTTGGCGCGGGCCAAGACGGCCTTGGAGTCGACGGAAGACGCGACGCTGCGTGCGTTAGCCACTCAGCTCGAGGAAGCGCTCACGGTCGTCGGCGACGCCGCGCGTGAGCTCGGTGGCTACCTGGGCGAACTACCCGCGGACGCCAGCACGTTGGACGCCAAACTCGCACGGCAGGCCGAGCTGCGCACACTGACCCGCAAATACGCCGCCGACATCGACGGTGTGCTGCAGTGGGCAGGCGAGGCGCGAGATCGCCTGGCGCACTTGGATGTTTCCGAAGAGGCACTGGCCGGTCTGCGCCGTCGCGTCGACGAATTGGCGCTCCAATTGGCCGATGCGGCAAGCGAACTCAGCAAAGTACGCAGCCAGGCCGCCAAGCGGCTGGCCAAACAAGTCACCGGTGAGCTGTCCGGGCTGGCGATGGCCGATGCCGAATTCACCATCGAGGTGTCGACCATGCCGGCCGCTGCCGACGATCCCGCCGCGCTGACGCTTGCCTCCGGCGCCCAGGCCCATGCCGGTGGCGACGGTGTCGACCAGGTCGAGTTCGGGTTCGCCGCACATCGCGGCATGACGGTGCTACCGCTGGCCAAGAGCGCGTCGGGCGGCGAGCTGTCGCGCGTGATGCTCGCCCTCGAGGTGGTGCTGGCGGCGTCGATGACCGGCACCACGATGGTGTTCGACGAGGTCGACGCGGGCGTCGGAGGCCGGGCGGCGGTGCAGATCGGTCGGCGACTGGCCCGGTTGGCCCGCAACCGGCAAGTCATCGTCGTGACGCATCTGCCGCAGGTCGCGGCCTACGCCGACATACACCTCATGGTCGATAGCGGTGGGAAAAACGGCGCCAGCGGTGTGCGGCGCCTCGACGGGGACGACCGGGTTGCCGAACTGGCGAGAATGCTGGCCGGGCTGGGTGATTCGGATTCGGCGCGTGCCCACGCCCGCGAACTGCTGGAGGCCGCGGACTGTGACCGGATTGCGACCTAAATACTGCGCCTGACCCTGTGACAGATGTGACAAGATATAACTTCTGAGGCCCTTGTTACGGCGCGCCTCCCCGTTCGCAGTCGGGTTCACCGACAGAATCGCCTCCATGAGCGTGACCACCACTTTGTCCTCATTGTTGTCCCGCAATACCTCGCGGCCAGGCGTTGTCGGCACCGCCCGGGTCGACCGTGACATCGACCGGCTGCTGCGGCGGGTGTGCCCCGGCGATATCGCCGTCCTCGATATCCTGGACCTGGACCGGATCACGGCCGATGCGCTCGTCGACGCCGAGATCGCCGCGGTCATCAACGCATCCCCGTCGGTGTCGGGCCGCTATCCGAACCTGGGACCCGAAGTGCTGCTGGCCAACGGTGTCACCCTGATCGACGAGACCGGCACCGACGTTTTCAAGAAGATCAAAGACGGCTCGAAGGTGCGCCTCTACAACGGTGGCGTGTACGCCGGGGACCGCCGACTGATCCGCGGCACCGAGCGCACCGACGAAGAAATCGCCGAGCTGATGCAGGAAGCCAAGAGTGGGCTGGTCGCCCACCTGGAAGCGTTCGCCGGCAACACCATTGAGTTCATCCGTAGCGAGAGCCCGCTGTTGATCGACGGGATCGGCATCCCCGACGTCGACATCGAGCTGCGCCGCCGTCACGTCGTCGTGGTCGCCGAGGAGGACGACGCCGCTGACGACCTCAAGCGCCTCAAGCCCTTCATCAAGGAATATCAGCCCGTCCTGATCGGCGTCGGTTCCGGCGCAGATGTGTTGCGCCAAGCCGGATACCGGCCACAACTCATCGTCGGTGATCCGAGCAACTTGAGCACCGAAGTCCTCAAGTGCGGCGCGCAGGTCGTGCTGCCCGCGGACGCCGACGGCCACGCGCCAGGTCTGGAACGCATCCAGGACCTCGGTGTCGGGGCGATGACGTTCCCCGCCGCGGGTTCACCGGCTGACCTGGCGCTGCTCTTGGCTGACCATCACGGTGCCGCGCTGCTGGTGACCGCGGGCCACCGCGCCAACATCGAGACCTTCTTCGACCGGACGCGTCAGGACAGCAACCCCTCGACCTTCCTGACCAGGTTGCGGGTGGGGGAGAAAGTCGTGGACGCCAAAGCTGTTGCCACGCTCTACCACAACCGGATTTCCGGTGGCGCGATCGCGTTGCTGATCTTGACAATGCTGATCTCGGTGATCGCCGCGCTGTGGGTGTCACGCACCGACACCGTGGTATTGCACTGGATCGCCCAATACTGGAATCACTTGTTGATCTGGATCCAGCGCTTCATCCATTAGGACGGTGGCGACGTGATATCTCTACGTCAGCACGCGATTTCGCTGGCCGCAGTGTTCCTGGCGCTGGCGGTCGGCGTGGTGCTCGGCTCAGGGCTTCTCTCCAACACCATCACGTCCGGATTGCGCGACGAAACCCGGACTCTGCACAACCAGGTCCATTCGCTCAACGACGAGAAGAATGTTCTGAGCGGAAAGCTCGCTTCTGCCAACGCTTTCGACGCCCAGATGGCGGGCCGGATGGTGCATGACACGCTGAACGGCAAGTCGATGGTGATCTTCCGCGCACCCGACGCGAACGACGAAGACGTCGACGCGGTGTCGAAGATCATCGGACAGGCCGGGGGAGCCGTCACCGGGACGGTGGCGTTGACGCAGGAGTTCGTCGACGCCAACTCCGCGGAGAAGCTGCGCTCAGTGGTCAACGCGTCGGTTCTCCCCGCGGGCGCCCAGTTGAGCACCAAATTGGTCGACCAAGGCTCCCAAGCCGGCGACCTGCTGGGAATTGCACTGCTGATCAACCGGGATCCGGCGGTCCCGCCGGTGGACGACGCGCAGCGCGACACCGTGCTGGCAGCGCTGCGCGACACCGGTTTCATCGGATACGGGAACCAGCACGTCGGTGCCGCGAACGCCGCCGCAGTCATCACCGGCGGCTCGCTGAGCAACGACGCCGGTAACCAGGGCGTCAGCGTGGCCCGGTTCGCCGCAGCGCTCGCACCGCACGGGTCGGGTGTGGTGCTGGCCGGCCGCGACGGCTCCTCGGACGGTCCTGCCGCGGTCGGAGTGGCCCGCGCCGACGCCACAGTGACCCCGGTGATCAGCACCGTCGACGATCTCGACGCCGAATCCGGTCGCCTCACCGCAGTGCTCGGTGCCGCCGACTTGATCAACGGTGGTCGGACCGGCCAGTACGGCACCGGACACCGCAATACCGGGCTCACCGTCGCTCAGTAGCCGCGCCGTCGGGCGTGTTAGCGACGAGGTGGCTGAGTGTTTGTTAGGGTGGGTTTCCGTGGGTCGGCAGGCCCAAAGCTGGAAAACAGCCCTCACCAGAGGCTAGCCCTGCGCCGTCTTCACGGAGGTCGCCACATTGCGTAAGCATCCGCAGACCGCCACCAAGCATCTCTTCGTCAGCGGCGGGGTCGTCTCGTCGCTCGGCAAGGGACTGACCGCGAGCAGCCTCGGACAGCTGCTGACCGCTCGCGGGCTGCAAGTGACGATGCAGAAGCTCGATCCCTACCTCAACGTCGACCCGGGCACCATGAACCCGTTCCAGCACGGCGAGGTGTTCGTCACCGAGGACGGGGCCGAGACCGACCTCGACGTCGGCCACTACGAGCGCTTCCTCGACCGCGATCTGTCCGGTTCGGCGAATGTCACGACCGGACAGGTCTATTCGACGGTCATCGCCAAGGAGCGCCGCGGCGAATACCTCGGTGACACTGTTCAGGTCATTCCGCACATCACCGACGAGATCAAGAGACGCATCCTGGCGATGGCCGAGCCGGACGCCGACGGTAGGCGACCCGATGTCGTGATCACCGAGATCGGCGGCACCGTCGGCGATATCGAGTCGCAGCCCTTCCTCGAGGCGGCGCGGCAGGTTCGTCACGACATCGGCCGGGAGAACGTCTTCTTCCTGCACGTGTCGCTGATCCCGTACCTGGCGCCGTCGGGAGAACTCAAGACCAAACCCACCCAGCACTCGGTGGCCGCGCTGCGCAGCATCGGGATCACCCCGGACGCGTTGATCCTGCGCTGCGACCGTGACGTGCCTGAGCCGCTGAAGAACAAGATCGCGCTGATGTGTGACGTCGATATCGACGGCATCATCTCCACGCCTGACGCGCCCTCGATCTACGACATCCCGAAGGTGTTGCACCGCGAAGAGCTTGACGCATACGTCGTCCGCCGGCTCCACCTCCCGTTCCGTGACGTCGACTGGACCGAGTGGGACGACCTGCTGCGCCGAGTGCACGATCCGCAGGAGACCGTGCGAATTGCCTTGGTGGGCAAATACGTCGACCTCTCGGACGCCTATCTCTCGGTGAGCGAGGCGTTACGGGCGGCCGGCTTCAAGCACCGAGCCAAGGTGGAGATTCGTTGGGTGGGCTCCGACGACTGCGAGACGCCGGGCGGAGCCGCGTCGGTGCTCGAGGACGTCCACGGGGTGCTGATCCCCGGTGGCTTCGGCATCCGGGGCATCGAGGGCAAGATCGGCGCCATCTCACATGCACGAGCCCGCGGGCTGCCCATCTTGGGGCTGTGCCTGGGCATGCAGTGCATCGTGATCGAGGCCGCGCGGTCCGTCGGTCTGACCGAGGCCAACTCCGCCGAATTCGATCCGGACACCCCCGACCCGGTGATCTCCACGATGGCCGATCAAGAAGAGATCGTCGCCGGCGAAGCCGACCTCGGCGGCACCATGCGGCTGGGAGCGTATCCGGCCGTGCTGGAGCCGGATTCCATTGTCGCCCAGGCATATCAGTCGACCGAGGTTTCCGAGCGGCATCGGCATCGCTACGAGGTCAACAACTCGTACCGGGATCGCATCGCCGAGAGCGGCCTGAAATTCTCCGGGACGTCTCCCGACGGGCATCTGGTCGAGTTCGTCGAGTATCCGCCGGAGATGCACTCATTCGTCGTCGGCACCCAGGCCCATCCCGAACTCAAGAGCCGGCCGACCCGACCGCATCCGCTGTTCACTGGCTTCATCGGCGCGGCGATCGAGTACAAGGCGGGCGAGCGGCTGTCCCTGGAGATGCCCGAGCGGCGGGCGAACGGCAGCGAGCAACACGATGGCGCAGAGCCGTCGCTGTCTGAGCCCGAACCTGTTACCCGTGGGTGAGCACGTCTTTGAGACGACCTCGTCCGAGATCCTGCATGTCGGAAAGATTTTCGCGTTACGGGCCGACCGTGTCCGGATGCCCGGCGGCAAAATCGTGAGCCGAGAGGTCGTCGAGCACTTTGGCGCGGTCGCGATCGTCGCCCTGGACGAGGACGGCCGAATCCCGATGGTCTACCAGTATCGCCACCCCTTCGGTCGACGGCTGTGGGAGTTGCCCGCCGGACTGCTCGACCTAGAGGGGGAGGCCCCGCATCTGAGCGCCGCCCGGGAGCTTCGCGAGGAGGTCGGCCTGCAGGCGGAGACCTGGCAGCTGCTGGTCGATCTGGATTCCGCACCAGGCTTCAGCGACGAGTCGGTGCGCGTCTATCTGGCCACCGGCTTGACCGAGGTGGACCGGCCCGAGTCGCACGACGAAGAGGCCGACATGACCGTGGAGTGGTATTCCATCGCCGAAGCAGTGCAGCGGGTTTTCAGCGGTGAGATCGTCAATTCCCTTGCAGTTGCTGGGGTTTTAGCCGCCTACGCGGTTAGCGAGGGCGTCGCCGTGCCGCGGCCGGTCGATGCGCCGTGGACCGACCGGTCGACGGCGTTCAGCGCGCGAAAGGCAGCCCGATGACGACGCTGGCGCCGCCGCTGGAGGGCCAGCTGCAGGGATACCTTGATCATCTGACGATCGAGCGGGGAGTCGCGGCCAATACGCTGAGCTCCTATCGCCGCGACCTGCGCCGCTACTTCGAGCACCTCACCGTGCGCGGCGTCGACGACCTGGCCAAGGTCAGCGAGGACGACGTCAGCGAATTCCTGATGGCCTTGCGCCGCGGCGATCCCGATTCCGGCGTCTCACCCTTGTCGGCGGTCTCGGCGGCCCGGACCCTGATCGCCGTGCGCGGTCTGCACCGGTTTGCCGCAGCCGAAGGCTTGGCCGAATTCGACGTCGCACAGGCCGTCAAGCCACCGACACCGGGTCGACGGCTGCCCAAGAGTCTCAGCCTCGATCAGGTCCTCGCCCTGCTGGCCGGTGCCGGCGGCGACAGCCCGTCCGACGGCCCGTTGACATTGCGTAACCGCGCACTGCTCGAACTGCTGTACTCGACCGGTGCGCGCATCTCAGAAGCGGTCGGACTCGACGTCGACGACATCGACACGCACGCTCGGTCGGTGCTGCTGCACGGCAAAGGCGGCAAGCAGCGGCTGGTTCCGATCGGCCGGCCCGCTGTGCAAGCCCTCGAGGCCTACACGGTCCGCGGGCGATCCGAGTTGGCCCGTCGCGGGCGCGGCACGCCGGCCATTTTCCTCAATGCCCGCGGTGGCCGGCTGTCGCGTCAGAGCGCGTGGCAAGTCCTGCAGGACGCCGCGCAGCGCGCCGGCATCACCGCCGGGGTATCACCGCACACGTTGCGGCACTCGTTCGCGACCCACCTCTTGGAGGGCGGAGCCGACGTCCGCGTGGTGCAGGAATTGCTGGGACACGCGTCGGTGACCACGACCCAGATCTACACCATGGTCACCGTGCACGCGCTGCGCGAAGTGTGGGCCGAGGCCCACCCGCGGGCGCGTTAACCGCCCAGGTACTCCGACTCGAGGACCAGATCCGAGATCAAGGTCTGGTACTCCAAATGCGCCTTGTGCTCGACCGTTTCCCACAGCGTGCCCTGTTGCTGTCGCATGTATTCGCGGTATTTCGGGGCACCGGGCACCTTGATGTTGTCGGCCATCACGATCGAGCCCTTATGCAGCCATCCCCGGTCGAGGATGCTCTGCAGGTCCCGCAGATAGGCGGCCTTGTCGTGGTCCAGAAATACGAAATCGAGTGCGCCAGAGCTGAACCCGTGTTCGCCGGCCAGCGCATCCAACGTATGTCCGCCGTCACCGATGGTGCCGACCACGCAGGTGATCCGATCAGCCACCCCCGCATGCGCCCAGATCTGGCGTGCGTTGGCGGCATTGGCCTCGGCAAGCTCAACCGAATACACCTTCGCGGCGGGTGCGGCCCGGGCAATGCGCAGCGCGCCGTAACCGCAGTAGGTGCCCAGTTCAAGCGCCACCTTGGGGTCAGCGCGCCGGACTGCGGCGTCGAGCAGCGCGCCCTTCTCGTCGCCGACGTTCATCAGGATCGACTTCTCGTAGCCGAACCGGTCGATGGTGGCCAAGACGTCGTCGATGTCTCCCGCGCGAGCGTGGGTCAGCACATAGTCGACAACGGCGGCTTCGCGCCCGTCGCCCATCTGGCCCGTCGTGGTGAGATTGCGGACGCCGGTCGTCGCCATCCGCCAAAACGACCACCGCAACAGGGGAATGCGCTGCTTCAGACTCATGGACGCCACACTAGCCCGCTTGGCGTTCAAACCGGGCTGCCCCCAAATTCGCTGGTGACGTTGTTGCGGGTCTCCCGGCAGGAGCGCGTATACCCGTTAGACTCTCCTGCGATGTCCGCCATTTCCCGACCGCCGCGCATGCCGAGGCGATCCACGCTGCCGAGCCGCAGCCGGGCATGACTGACGACGCCGACAGCGGCTCCGAAGTCGGCCTGACCGGGCGCCCACCGCGGGCGATCCCCGAACCCAAGCCGCGCTCCTCGCACGGACCGGCCAAGGTCGTGGCGATGTGCAACCAGAAGGGCGGCGTGGGAAAGACCACGTCAACGATCAACCTTGGCGCCGCCCTCGCCGAATACGGTCGCCGAGTGTTGCTGGTGGACCTCGATCCGCAGGGAGCACTGTCGGCCGGCCTCGGTGTGCCGCACTACGAGTTGGAACACACCATCCACAACCTGCTGGTTGAGCCGCGGGTGTCGCTCGACAACGTACTGATGCACACACGCGTCAAAAATCTGGACCTGGTACCGAGCAATATCGATCTGTCAGCCGCGGAGATCCAGCTGGTCAACGAGGTGGGCCGCGAGCAGACGCTGTCCCGAGCACTGCATCCGGTACTGGACCGTTACGACTATGTCCTGATCGACTGCCAGCCGTCGCTGGGCTTGCTGACCGTCAACGGACTGGCGTGCTCGGACGGCGTCATCATCCCGACCGAGTGCGAGTTCTTCTCGCTGCGCGGTCTGGCCTTGCTGACCGACACGGTCGAGAAGGTGCGCGATCGGCTCAACCCGAAGCTGGACATCAGCGGCATCTTGATCACTCGCTATGACCCGCGAACCGTGAACTCCCGTGAGGTGATGGCTCGGGTGGTGGAGCGGTTCGGCGATCTCGTGTTCGACACCGTCATCTCCCGTACTGTCCGCTTCCCGGAGACCACCGTCGCCGGCGAACCGATCACATCGTGGGCACCGAAATCTGGCGGCGCGGCCGCCTACCGGTCGTTGGCCCGCGAGGTGATCGACCGGTTCGGCGCGTGAACGGCGGGACGACCTGCGAGGCATCACCCCAAACCGGCTTCCAGGTCAAGCTGACCAATTTCGAGGGGCCGTTTGACCTTCTGCTGCAGCTGATTTTCGCCCACCGGCTCGATGTCACCGAAGTGGCGCTGCACCAAGTCACCGATGACTTCATCGCGTACACCCGCGCGATCGGCTCCGAGCTGGGACTTGACGAGACCACCACATTCCTCGTCGTGGCGGCGACGCTGCTCGACCTCAAGGCTGCGCGGCTGCTGCCGTCCGGTCAGGTCGACGACGCCGAGGATCTGGCGCTGCTGGAAGTCCGCGACCTGCTTTTCGCCCGGTTGCTGCAGTACCGGGCGTTCAAGCACGTCGCGCAGATGTTCGCCGAGCTGGAGGCCGCCGCGCTACGCAGCTATCCGCGGGCGGTGTCGCTGGAGGACCGGTACGAAGACCTGCTGCCCGAGGTGATGCTGGGCGTCGACGCCGAGCGGTTCGCAGAGATCGCGGCGACCGCGTTCACGCCACGGCCAGTGCCGACGGTGGCCACCGAACACCTGCACGAGCCGATGGTCTCGGTGCCCGAGCAGGCCAAACAGCTGATGTCGCTGCTGGAGAAGCGTGGGATCGGCCAGTGGGCATCGTTCTCCGAACTGGTCACCGATTGCAAGGCGTCGATCGAGATCGTCGGGCGCTTCCTGGCTCTCCTCGATCTGTATCGGTCGCGGGCGGTAGCATTCGACCAGTCAGAACCGCTTGGTGTGCTCCAGGTTTCGTGGACCGGAGAACAACCCCCCAGCGACGAATTGCGGGACCACTACTCATGATCGATCCATCGTCCGACCCGGACCTGGACATCGACCCAGCCAGCTCAGAGCTAGGCAACGACGTCCCCGAATTGGACCCGGACTTTGCCGTGTCCGATGAGAACCTCGGCATCGACGTCGCGACGGCACCGGAGCTCGAGGACACCGAGCTGGGTACGGTGCTCGAGGCGCTGCTGCTGGTGGTCGACACGCCGGTGACCGTCGACTCGCTGGCCGCGGCCACCGAGCAGCCGGCCTATCGGGTGGCGGCCAAGCTGCGGCTGATGGCCGATGAGCTCACCGAACGAGACAGCGGCATCGACCTGCGCGAGGCCGGCGGGGGATGGCGGATGTACACCCGGGCCCGGTTCGCGCCATACGTTGAGCGCTTGCTGCTGGATGGATCTCGCTCGAAGCTCACCCGGGCGGCGCTGGAGACGCTGGCGGTGGTGGCCTACCGGCAACCCGTGACGCGTGCACGGGTGAGCGCGGTGCGCGGGGTCAACGTCGACGCGGTGATGCGCACGCTGCTGGCGCGCGGGCTGATCACCGAAGCCGGCACCGACTCCGACACCGGGGCGGTCACCTTCGCGACCACCGAGCTGTTCTTGGAACGCCTCGGGCTGTCGTCGCTGACCGATCTGCCCGATATCGCACCACTGCTTCCCGATGTCGACATGATCGACGACCTGAGCGAATCCCTGGACGTTGAGCCACGTTTCGTCAAGCTCGGCGGCGGTCCGGTTTCCGACGATCCACCGCTGTCATTCGACGTGGATCACGAGTGATGGTCACGGACAGCGAACCCAGCGGGGTTCGCCTGCAGAAAGTGCTGTCGCAGGCCGGAATTGCGTCGCGGCGGGTTGCCGAGAGGATGATCATCGACGGCCGTGTCGAGGTCGACGGACAGTTGGTGACCGAACTGGGCACCAGGGTCGACCCGGATGCCTCGGTGATCCGCGTCGACGGGGCGCGGGTGGTTCTGGATGACTCGCTGGTGTATCTGGCGCTGAACAAGCCGCGCGGCATGCACTCGACGATGTCTGACGATCGTGGCCGGCCCTGCATCGGCGATCTGGTCGAACACCGAGTTCGGGGCAACAAGAAACTTTTTCACGTGGGGCGGCTCGACGCCGACACCGAGGGTCTCATCTTGCTGACCAACGACGGCGAGCTCGCTCATCGACTCATGCATCCCTCGTTTGAAGTACCTAAGACGTACCTGGCGACGGTCAACGGGGCGGTGCCGCGAGGGCTCGGCAAGAAATTGCGGGCCGGAATCGAGTTGGACGACGGGCCGGTTGCGGTCGATGATTTCGCGGTGGTGGACGCTATTCCCGGTAAGACGCTGCTTCGGGTCACGCTGCACGAGGGACGCAAACGCATTGTGCGACGGATGCTGGCCGAGGTGGGATTTCCCGTGCAGACACTGGTCCGCACCGACCTCGGCGCGGTGTCACTGGGCGAGCAGCGGCCCGGCAGCATTCGGGCGCTGCGCCGCAACGAGATCGGGGAGCTCTACAAAGCGGTAGGGCTGTGAACGCAGTCGTTGTCGCCGTCGACGGTCCGGCGGGCACCGGAAAGTCATCGGTATCAAGGGGATTGGCGCATGCATTGCAGGCCCGCTACCTGGATACCGGAGCCATGTACCGCATCGTCACGCTGGCGGCGCTGCGTGCAGGAATAGACCTCACCGACCAGGATGCCGTCGGAGCAGTCGCATCCAAGGTGAAGTTGTCGGTGGGCCACGACCCCGAAGAGGATCGCAGTTACCTTGACGGCGAAGATGTTTCGTCGGAAATCCGTGGCGACCAGGTCACCAGAGCGGTGTCAGCGGTGTCGTCTGTTCCCGCCGTCCGCACGCGACTAGTCGACCTGCAGCGCACCCTGGCCGGGGGACCCGCCAGCGTCGTGGTTGAAGGACGCGACATTGGGACCGTGGTGTTGCCCGACGCCGACGTCAAGATCTACCTGACCGCGTCGGCCGAGACGCGGGCACGGCGTCGCAATGATCAAAATGTCGCCGGCGGCTTTATCGACGACTACGACTCCGTGCTCGCCGATGTGCGTCGCCGCGATCACCTGGACTCGACGCGTGCGGTGTCGCCATTGCGGGCCGCGTCGGATGCTGTGGTCGTCGATACCAGCGAGATGACCGAATCCGAAGTGATCGCTCACCTCCTGCAGTTGGTCAAGCAGCGAAGCGAGGCAGTTCGGTGAGTGAAGACGGCACCTGGGTCGACGAAAGCGACTGGGAATCAACGGAATTTGTTGATTCCATCGATGATGTGGCCAGTGGTCCGCCACCGGTGGTGGCGGTCGTGGGCCGGCCGAACGTCGGCAAGTCGTCGCTGGTCAACCGCATCTTGGGTCGGCGCGAAGCCGTGGTTCAGGACGTGCCCGGGGTGACCCGTGACCGGGTGTCCTACGACGCGCTGTGGACCGGACACCGATTCGTCGTCCAGGACACCGGGGGATGGGAGCCCGACGCCGAGGGCCTGCAGCTGCTGGTCGCCGAGCAGGCATCGGTGGCCATGCGTACCGCCGATGCGGTGATCCTGGTGGTAGACGCGGTCGTCGGCGCGACGGCCGGTGACGAAGCTGCGGCCCGTATCCTGCGCCGCTCCGGCAAGCCAGTCTTTCTGGCCGCCAACAAAGTTGACAGCGAGAAAGGCGAATCCGACGCCGCCGCGTTGTGGTCGTTGGGCGTCGGTGAGCCACACGCGATCAGCGCGATACACGGTCGCGGCGTGGCCGATCTGCTCGACGCGGTCGTCGGCGCGCTACCGGCGGTCGCGGAGTCAACCTCAGCGCAGGGCGGCCCACGGCGGGTGGCGCTGGTCGGCAAGCCCAACGTCGGGAAGAGCTCGCTGCTGAACCGGTTGGCGGGCGATCAGCGCTCGGTGGTGCACGACGTCGCCGGCACCACCGTCGATCCGGTGGACTCGCTGATCGAGATGGACGGCAAGGTCTGGCGTTTCGTCGACACGGCCGGACTACGCCGCAAGGTCGGCCAGGCCAGCGGGCAGGAGTTCTATGCCTCGGTACGCACGCACGGCGCCATCGATGCCGCCGAGGTGGTGATCGTGTTGATCGACGGATCGGTGCCGCTGACCGAGCAGGACCTTCGAGTGCTGTCGATGGTCGTCGAGGCCGGGCGAGCGCTGGTGCTGGCGTTCAACAAGTGGGACCTCGTCGACGACGAGCGGCGTTACCAGCTGGACAACGAGATCGACCGCCAACTGGCGCAGGTGCAGTGGGCGCAACGGGTCAACATCTCCGCGAAGACCGGACGCGCGGTGCAGAAGTTGGTGCCGGCATTGGAAAGTGCGCTGGCATCGTGGGATGCGCGGATCGGTACCGGCCGGTTGAACACCTGGATCAAGGAAATCGTGGCGGCGACACCGCCGCCGGTGCGTGGCGGTAAACAGCCGCGGATTCTGTTCGCCACCCAGGCCGCCGCTCGCCCGCCGACGTTCGTGCTGTTCACCTCCGGCTTTTTGGAAGCGGGCTACCGCCGATTTTTGGAGCGACGGCTGCGCGAGACATTCGGCTTTGAAGGCAGCCCGATTCGCATCAACGTCCGGGTACGCGAGAAGCGCAAGCCCAAGTCGCGCTAACGCCGACGCGAGCAGTGCTGAAACTCATATTTACCCATGAGTTGAGCCGGATAAAGTCTTGTCAGTGCCGTTGTCGCAAGGGATCTTGATCGTCCTCGCCGCCGTGGGGGCCGGTGCGATCAATGCCGTTGTCGGTTCGGGCACGTTGATCACTTTTCCGACGCTTGTCGCGATGGGCTATCCGCCGGTGACGTCGACGATGTCCAACGCGGTGGGCCTGGTTGCGGGCAATGCGTCAAGCACCTGGGGCTACCGGCGTGAACTGCGCGGTCAGGGCGGCCGGCTGGTATGGCAAATTCCCGCTTCGGTTGTCGGAGCGATATTGGGTGCTTGGCTGCTCTTGCATCTTCCGGAGAAACTGTTCACCGCCGTGGTGCCGGTGCTGCTGATCATCGCGCTGGTGCTGGTCGTCATCGGTCCGCGTATCCAAGCCTGGGCGCAGGAACGGGCGGCGAAGGCAGGTCAGTCGGCCGAACACATTTCGCGTGGCCGGATGGCCGCGGTGGTGTCGAGCACTTTCGCGGTCGCCGTTTATGGCGGCTATTTCACTGCCGCGCAGGGGATTCTGCTGGTTGGCGCGATGGGGGCACTGCTGCCGGAATCGGTGCAGCGGATGAACGCGGCGAAGAACCTGCTGACATTGATCGTGAATCTTGTTGCGGCGCTCGCTTATACGATGGTGGCATTCCATCGAATCAACTGGGCGGTCGCCGGTCTCATCGCGATCGGGTCATTGCTCGGCGGCTGGCTGGGTGCACGCTATGGCCGTCGGCTTTCACCGAATGCGCTGCGCGCCGTGATCATCATCGTCGGCCTCATCGGGCTCTACCGGCTGCTCACGGTCTGACGGGTCAGCGCCGTTGAACGACGTTACCGAAACCAGAATTCCCGATTGTCGGAGATCCAGTGTGGTAAGTGACCTGGTTGCCGGAGCCTGAGGCTTGGATCGTGTCGGCTGCGTCGACGGTGATCTGGTTTTGGATACCAGACACATTCACGCTCGCGCAGTGGCCGGTGATCACGACATTGTTGGTGATTCCGCTGACGCTGACGCTGCCCCCATTGCAGGCGATGGTCCGGGCTTCGCTGATGCCGGAGACAGTGATGTTTTCACCCGCCGGCGCGGTCGACACTGATGTTGATGGCATCGACGGGGCGGTCGCATTCGTTGGCGGTATGGTCGCAGAGGCGGTGGGGCTTGCCGTGGAGATGCTCGGAATGGGCAAGAGGGTGGTCATGCCACTGCGCGAAACCTGGTGTGCGGTAAAGAGGAAGATCCCGGCCGGCAGGGCGATCATGCCAATGACGAAGACTCCGGCGATGATCCACACCGTCCGGTTGCTGCGCGGCGATGGGCTCGGAAAGAAGCCGCCGCCATAGGGGAGCGATGATGGCGGTGACATCGGGGGACCCGGCGGGAACGCGGCACCGGGCGGTGGCGGCATCGCGGAAGTGGGCGGTGGCGCCCACTTACTCGGCGGCCGATTCTCGCCGGCCTCGGAAGCTCGTGCCGCCTCGGCCAGCGGCTGCTCCAGCTCCCGAATTCGGGCTTCGGGGTCGTCCTCGGATTTCATTCACCGATGCTCGCATACCAAGATCGCGCCGAATAGGTCATTCGCATTCGGTAGTTTCTGCATCGTGCCCGATATAGCGAACCGTCAGATCCTGCTGCGTCGCCGTCCGAGCGGGCTCGTCCAGCCCGGCGACACCGAACTGGTCACCACGCCGGCGCCCGACCCCGCCGAGGGCGAGGCGCTGGTCCGCACCACCTACGTGGGCCTCGACGCCGCGGTCCGCACCTGGCTCAACGACCAGCAGGGCTACCTGCCGCCCGTGCAGTTGGGCGAAGTCATCCGCGCGGCCGGAATCGGCGAGGTCGTGTCATCACGCTGTGACGCCTACGCGGTCGGCGACGTGATCACCACGCTGACCGGCTTCCAGGAATATGTGATCGTCCGCGACGACGTGTTCAGCACGCCGATCCCCGACGAAAGCGATCAGCTGGCGATCATGTCGGTCTACGGCCCGACCGGTGCGACGGCGTACATCGGGATGACCGACGTCGGTCGGCCTCAGGCCGGAGACACTGTGGTGGTCTCGGCCGCGGCCGGCGCTACCGGATCGGTGGCGGGCCAGATCGCCAAGATCGCCGGCGCTCGGGTGGTGGGCATCGCGGGTGGGCCGGAGAAGTGTCGAGCGGTGGTCGAGGACTTCGGTTTCGACGCATGCATCGACTACAAGAACGACGACCTCGCTGCCGCGCTGAAAGAGCACTGCCCCAAGCGGGTCAATGTCTACTTCGACAACGTCGGTGGGCCCATTCTCGACGCGGTGTTGGGCAGGTTGGCCATGAATGCGCGAGTCGTGTTGTGCGGCATCATCTCCAGCTACCTGACCGGTGACCACCCCGGGCCGGCCAACTACGTGAACCTGCTGTCGAAGACCGCGACCATGCAGGGATTCAACGCGCTCGATCAGTGGGGGCGCTTCGACGAGGCGTTCGCCTCGCTTCGCCAGTGGGGCCACGAGGGCCGAATCAAGGCCCGCCAGACCGTCTTTGAGGGCGTCGACTCGTGTGTTGACGCGCTCAACGGGCTGTTCACCGGGGCCAACATCGGCAAGATGTTGGTCAAGTTGAGTGAGCCGACGACTGCGTGAGCCTTGGGGTTGGGGACCGCTTCGCGGTCTGCGGTAGGCTTTCCACCTGCTGCCGGCGATCCATCGGCGGCTTCGGGCTGTGGCGCAGTTTGGTAGCGCACTTGACTGGGGGTCAAGTGGTCGCAGGTTCAAATCCTGTCAGCCCGACAAAGAACATTCAGGTCACAGGCTTTTGGTAGCCACGTCGAGCGTCCCATGTAAGCGATGTAGCGCAACGAGTAACGCAACGGCTCTGCATGAAAGAATCAGCGCATGAGCGTCGTAGGGGAAACGGTCTGGCTCGTCGCGGTCACCGAGGAGTCACCCGTACCGGACTCGTATAACGTGGCCCGGCAACGCACTCGCCAGCGGTGGTGACTACCGTGCGCACCGGCATCACCAGCCTTACAGGCGCTCTGGTCAGCGCCTTTGTGGTGCTGACCGCCGCAATTATTTGCGCTGGCTCCGCAGGCGCCGACCCAAGCCAGCAGGATCAGTTTCTGGCGCTGCTCGAACAAGAACAGATTCCGCCCGTCGATGACGGTGAGGTGCCTGGTGTCGTCGCCCGAGCCCATCAAATTTGTGGCGAGCTCAATGGCGGCACCTCGGTCGACACCTTGGTAAACGACGAGATGAACCGTGGGTATGCGGAAAATCCGCGTTTACACCTATATCCCGACCGCGTTAGAAGAACCGCAGTCAGATTCATCACCGCATCAGTGGACATCTACTGCCCAAACCATAAAGGCGAGCTTCCGCCGTACGAGTAAGTCACTGAGACCCGTTGGCGATTAGCGCGCAGACTACGACCCGGCGGGACCGCGTTTTAGTCAGCACCTCGGGGGTCAAGTGGTCGCAGGTTCAAATCGTGTCAGCCCGACGCACAGACACACAGGTCAGAGGCGTTCGTTTCTGCCGTTGCGAAGCCTGCAAATGATCGGGCCGCCAGGGCCGGCTCCACGTTTCATCCGCGCGGCGTATATAGGAAGTTATGGAGGCCGAAAAGACGACCGGGCTGGTCGAGCTTTGGAGCAAAACGAAAGGCGAGCTTGAGTCCCGCGTCTTCCAGGACGAAGACCAGTTTGTGCTGGTTATCCGAAGGATCCAGCCGGGACAGCCGAAGCAATACGTCTTCTGGCA
>DATDLZ010000135.1:0-2053 GCA_036519055.1 Mycobacterium sp. | reverse complement strand
TATCTTCTGTCCCAGCTGTCAAGTCTATGTTGCAGGCTTTGAGTCCTGACCAGCGGTGACCGGTATGATCCTGACCAGCGGTCACTGTGCCGCGAATCCGAGTAAACCTGAGAGATACCGTCGGTTTTGCGAAGTTTTTGTTCGACTCACCGGAAATATAAGCTGATATTCCGGACTCCGAGCGCCCGCCTACACCACTGGCCGCCCAAGGGCGGTATCAGCAGCGATCGGGAAGATGCCCCTGCTGTTACCGGTTGGACGGCTTCGCGCTCAATTTAGCGATGAGTTGACCTTCGCCCCAGGCGGTTGCAGTTCGGCCGGCGCACCCGTTCGCATCCCCCAGCCATGTACTGCGCAGGAGTCCCGCTGATAGTGGCGAGATGCCCGGCGATAACGCCGCCGCCGTCGTCGCTGGTGAGCGCAACGCTTTCGATGCTGGAAGCGGCGGTCACGACGATGTCCGTCGCGGGATGAAGTTCCTGCGTACCGCACGCCACCGTCGCACTCAAGGCCAGTCCAAATGCCAGCAGGGCCAGTCGAGTAACACCACGAGCGTTCACCGTTGAACTTCCTTTCACCGACCGGTTTGTCGGCAGTCCGGAATTCGCTTATCAACTGATGCTTAGAACAAATCGTAGCTATGACGCCGTGTTAACACCAGGTTACCTGACAAAAAGTTATCAGTTAGCAAGCGCGGTTACGCGCGTCGCAGAAAAGCCGCTTACGTGCAGCGAAACACATCGCGAACGTCGAATGTCCAAGTAGCTCTTGGCACTGCTGGCAAACGTCCGAGAGGGCGCGCAGCCGTGCGTGCGCGTCCTGGCGGGTTCGCGCTTTGGTCTAAACGCGGACCCGCTAGGAAGACTGCGGACTCCGCGGAGCGCCGTTGTCGCTGCCCAACCGTTGTCGCGCAACCGGGGGCGGCCAAGCCACAGCAGCTACATCATGTCCCGGTAATGCTTCGCTGTAGCGGCGCCGGCCCCCCGGCGCGCTCACATCAGTCTGCGGTGCGCACCCGTCTCAGTTCATGGGGAGATTTCCCTATTTTTTTCGTCACGCCGCCGTGAAGACAGACGTCATCGCGACGGTCGGCACACGAACACCGTCCCTCGCGCCGCAGAACCGGAGCCGAGCCTGGTGACGACCACCGTCAATGAACGGTTGCCACGCACAGCCAATCGGCGACGTAGCGCGTCGGGATCCACCTCGACGCCGCGAACCAGGATCTCCAGCGACCCGCAGTCGAGCGCGGCCAACGCTTGACGCAATCGTCGCTCGTCGAAGGCCAGCCGCTCGAGAACCTCGAACCCGCGGACACCCGGCGGAAGCTCGTCGCCAGACAGGTAGGCGATGTGCGGGTCGAGCTGCCATAGCCCGTGCCGCGCGCCGTAGTGACGCACTAGACCGGCCCGCACCACCGCTCCGTCCGGGTCGACAATCCAGCGGCCAGCCGGCCGCACCGGGCAATCGTCGGGCTCGGCGTCAGTGATCTGTTCATCGCGGTCCAGAACGCTCGCCCGGCGGCGCACCCCTGCCTCGGCCAAGCCCGCCGACCACAGGCAGGCCTCTCGCACCGAGCCGCGATACGAGGTCACCTCGATCTCACCGTCGAACCCAAACTGCGAGACCGCATCGAAATCGATTCCCGGAGCGCATTTCACGACCACTTCACGGCCGCGATAGGCCTCAAAAAGATGATCAAGAGCCGGTTGATAATCGCGTGGGTTGAAGCGCCGACGTCCGGCACCACGCCGCGCCGGGTCGGCCAGCACCACCGTGTCGCGGGTTACCGGGTGCAGCGCGTCGGCGCGGCACAGGTCGGCCGCGTCACCGAGATTGTGCCGCGCCATCGCCAGCCGTATCGGGTCGAGGTCGCTCCCGACCGCGCGGGCGGCGGAGCCATCCGACGCCGCCAGCTCCGTGCCGATCGAGCACGTTACATCGTGAATCACTTTGCCGCGCAATCGTTTCGAGCGATGTAACGCTACCGGTGCAGCGCTGGCCTGCTGCAGCGCCTCATCGGTGAACAGCCAGTCGCGGGTGCCGGGCAGCT
>DATDLZ010000134.1:0-3355 GCA_036519055.1 Mycobacterium sp. | reverse complement strand
GCACACCGACGGCGGACCCTTCGCCCACCTCGACAACACCAGGTCCCTGCACTCCCTGGACCAGGTCCGCGACTGGTGCGACGCATCGCACGTGTCAGTCCGCCAGGTCATCGACCTCAACGAACACCGCTGGAACCAGGGACACGACCCCACACCCCTGCTCCGCGAACAGGTGCTGCTCACGCACGCCACCTGCGTCCATCCGCTCTGCAGCCGACCATCACGGTCCTGCGACCTCGACCACATCATCGAGCCCGAGCACGGCGGACCTACCTGCTCCTGCAATCTCGCGCCCTTGAGGCTGTCGCACGAATCCTCTGGTCACGGCGGGGTGTTGTCCGGTTCCGGCGGGCCGGGTCCCGAGCCCCCGGCGCCGGTCAGGCGGGGGCTGCTTGCTGGAGCTTGAGCAGGTTGTGGGCGGTGCAGATCAGGCGCCATTCGCTGTTCACGGCCGAGAGGCTGCGGCGGGTGAATCGTCGGTATCCGAGGTTGGCTTTGATGTTGCCGAAGACGGGTTCGATGCTGTGCTGGCGTTTCCTGTAGAGCTCAGCGTTGTCGGGCTCGGCGAGCTTGTCGTCCATCGCCCGGCGCGCGATCGCCGGGTCGGTGGCCTCACCCCGGACGTGGGCCAGCATCGTGTTGACCCGGGGCACGGAAACCGCCAGTTCGTCGCTGGCAGCACGTTTCGATATCTCACCACGTGCTACTCGTTCGATGACCGGGATCCACTCCTCGGGGTCTGGGTCGCTGCTGCGCGTGACGCGTTGCCCGTCAGTGCCGAAGTAGCGCTTGGTCATGTCTCGCACCCACGTGTACGAGACGCCGAGGATCTCGCCGGCCTGGCGTTGTGAAAGCTCACCCCGGTTGACCCTGGCCAGCACCGCGAGCTTGTCGTCCTCGGGCTTCTCGGCCTTGCGCCATCCGGTCTTCCTGGTCGCGATCAGCACCTGCGCACCGACATCGACGGTGCCATTCGCAGCCGTCCAATAGCCGGCATCAGCCACGAACGCACCAACACCAGCATGGTGGCCGGCATCGGCGAGGTTCTCAGCCACGGCGGTGGCCATCGGCACGAAATGGGGTTGGTCGTTGCTGGTCACGGTGACCTCGGCCGCGAGCACCACCTGGTCGGTGGTCGCAGCAGCTTGGGCGTTGTAGCCCTGCAGCACGCCCTTCGATGCGTTCGCGATGATCCGCGAGTGCGGATCGGTGGTGTTCGCCCGCCGCGGCTTCGCCCGCCGCGCCGCGTCCTTCTTAGGCTTCGGGCCGGTCAGCTTGCGCCCCGACTCGGCCTCCTTCACCGCACGCTCAGCCATCCGGGTCTCGTAGTCACGCGCCTTCTGCGACTCCAGCTCATCGAGCGCGGCACGGATCCGGTCCCGACGACCCCGACCACCCGACCACCCTGGCGGAAGCTCTCCGCCACGGGCATCGCCGTGTTCGGCGTCCTCGGCCACATCCGTGGCTTCGGCCTCCTCGAGGATCTCTGCGGCGAGCTCGGCGGCCAGGTCTTCGCGGGTGCGGTTGGCGAAGAACGACGCGTCCGCGGCGATCTTCGTCCCGTCGATCGCGACCACCCCGGCATCAACCAGACCGGCCTTCACACACAAGCCCAGCACCTGGCCGAACAGTCCCGCGATCGCGTCCTGATGACGGCGCCGGAACCGCGCCAAGGTGGCGTGATCAGGCTGCTGGTTCGCCGCGACCACCCGATAGGCGACGTCCTCGACCAGCCGCCGCTCGATACGCCGCGACGACCGCTCACCGGTGCAATAGGCATACAGCAACACCCCGAGCATCGTCGCCGGGTCATAGACCGAACCACCGCGACCATCAGCCCGATAGACGGCGTAGAACGCGGCCACGTCCAACTCGTCAACGACATCGAGAACGAAGAACGCCAGATGATCCTGCGGCAGCCAGTCCCTCACCGAGGGCGGCATCAACATCAACTGGTCCACATCGCCACAGCGCACGTTTACGGCCACACCGAAGTATTTCCGCATCGGGCAGCTTCCCCGCGGACGACACGCGATTCGTGCGACAGCCTCCCTTATGTCGATTCCACCACCGGCTCAAGACCCACGGCGGCTGGACCTACGAACGCACCGGTCCCCGCACCTTCGTCTGGACCAGCCCGATGGGGCACGTCTACCTCCGCGACGACAGCGGACGACATATCTGACCGCCACACCCCGCCGGCCACGGCCTGCGGGCCACACGCATGCCCGCACGCGACCACGACGGTCGATCCGAGCCGACCCGCAGCCGACGACGCCGGGCCACGGGGTTTCGAGACAGGACTTCTCCTTCCTCAACCCGAGGAGGTCAGTCGTCGGTCGACTCGGCGACGTCGTCCGCTGGAAGCTCGACCGGCACGTCCTCCGGCACCTCGTCGGCGGTGAGGATCGCGTCGACCAGCACCGGGGTGGCCAGCTCGACCTGCCACGGCCGGGCGCCGTAGCCCGCGAGCTGCTCGGCCACGGCCGGCGACAGGGTCTCCGGGTCGCGCGACTTGGGCGGGGTCCAGAGGGTGCGCCGCAGGTAGTCGGGGGTGAGCACGTTCTCGACCGGCAGGCCGTGCTGCTCGGCGAGCTTGGCCATCTCGACGCGGGCGAGTGCCAGGCGGCGGGCCGCGGTCGGGTCCTTCTCGGCCCAGGCGCGGGGGAGCGGCGGACCGTCGCCGCGCGGGGAGCGGGTCGGGAGGTCGGCCTCGTCCATCTCGGCGGCCTCCTTCAGGGCCGCGACCCAGCGGGTGGAGTACCGCTCGGCGCCCCGGCCGTGGAAGCCCTTCGTGGACAGGAGGGTGGCGCGGTCGGTCGGCAGCGCCTGCGCGGCGACGATGATCGCGGCGTCGGGGATGATCCGGCCCGGCGTCACGTCACGCTGCTCGGCGATCTCGTCGCGGGTCTCCCAGAGCGCGCGCACGGCGCCGAGCGCCCGACGGCCGCGGACCCGGTGCAACCCCGACGTACGGCGCCAGGCGTCGACCCGTGGGGGCTGCTCGAAGGAGCGCAGCGCGTCGAACTCCTGGCGGGCCCACTCGTCCTTGCCTGCCTCCACGAGCTCGGCGGCCAGCACTTCGCGCAGCTCGACCAGCACCTCGACGTCGAGCGCCGCGTACGCCAGCCAGGACCGGGGCAGCGGCCGGGTCGACCAGTCGGCGGCGGAGTGGCCCTTCTCCAGCGTCAGCCCGAGCTGGTTCTCCACCATCGCGCCGAGGCCGACCTTCTCGTACCCGAGCAGCCGGCCGGCCAGCTCGGTGTCGAACAGGGCGGTGGGGTGCAGGCCGACGGCGGTGAGGCAGGGCAGGTCCTGTGTGGCGGCGTGCAGGATCCACTCGGCCTCGCCGATC
>DATDLZ010000133.1:0-7526 GCA_036519055.1 Mycobacterium sp. | reverse complement strand
AGCACTGGGCATTCCGCGCAACCCAGGGCCAACCGGTATGCGGTGTGGAGGCTCGGATTGTCGACGACGACGGCAAGGTGCTGCCCAATGACAACGAGGCCGTCGGCGAGGTGGAAGTCCGCGGTCCGTGGATCACGAGTTCCTATTACAAGGGCCAAGACGAGTCGAAATTCGACTCGGGCTGGTTGCGCACCGGCGATGTGGGACGCATCGACGAACGGGGCTTCATCACGCTCACCGATCGGTCCAAAGACGTGATCAAGTCAGGCGGGGAATGGATTTCGTCGGTCGACCTGGAGAACGCCCTGTTCGAGCATCCGGATGTGATCGAGGCCGCCGTGGTCGCGGTCCCCGACGAGCGCTGGCAGGAACGCCCGCTGGCCGTGATAGTCGCCAGAGAGGGATCCGACGTCAAAGCCGCTGAGCTTCGAACCTTCCTGACCGACAAGGTTGTTCGTTGGTGGCTGCCGGAACGTTGGACGTTCGTCGACGAAATTCCGCGCACCAGCGTTGGCAAGTACGACAAGAAGACGATCAGGTCTCGGTATGCCGACGATGTCTACGAGGTCATCGAAGCGCGAGACTGAAGGGAATGTGGTTATGAGCCTGCGGGTCGTTCAATGGGCAACGGGGTCGGTCGGTGTGGCCGCGATCAAAGGCATACTCGAGCATCCCGAGCTCGAACTGGCCGGGTGTTGGGTGCATTCGGAAGCCAAGCACGGCAAGGACGTCGGTGACATCATCGGCTGGTCTCCGCTCGGTGTCACCGCGACCAACAGCGTCGAGGAGATTCTCGCGCTCGACGCCGACGCGGTGATCTACGCGCCGCTGCTGCCCAATGTCGACGAAGTCGCGGCGCTGCTGCACTCCGGCAAGAACGTCGTCACCCCGGTCGGCTGGTTCTACCCCAGTGAGAAGGAAGCCGCGCCGCTGGAGGTTGCCGCGCAAGCCGGCAACGCCACGCTGCACGGCGCGGGCATCGGTCCGGGTGCCGCGACCGAGCTGTTTCCGCTGCTGCTCTCGGTGATGTCGACCGGCGTGACTTTCGTTCGCTCCGAGGAGTTTTCCGACCTGCGGACTTACGGCGCCCCGGATGTGCTGCGCTACGTGATGGGCTTCGGCGCCACACCGGACAAGGCGCTGACCGGGCCGATGCAGAAGATTCTCGACGGCGGATTCTTTCAGTCGGTCCGGCTGTGCGTGGATCGGCTGGGCTTTGCCGCCGACCCGCAGATCCGCTCGTCGCAAGAGGTGGCGGTGGCGACCGGGCCGATCGACTCGCCGATCGGGGTGATCGAGCCGGGCCAGGTGGCCGGGCGTCGCTTTCACTGGGAGGCCTTCGTCGGCGACGCCGCAGTGGTCCGGATCACGGTGAACTGGTTGATGGGTGAGGAAAACCTCGATCCGCCTTGGTCTTTCGGTCCGGCCGGGGAACGTTACGAGATCGAGGTCCACGGCAACCCGGACGCGTTCATCACGGTCAAGGGTTGGCAGCCGGAAAGTGTGGAAGCCGGTTTGAAAAGCAACCCCGGCGTCGTGGCGACGGCGGCGCACTGCGTCAACGCCGTCCCGGCGACCTGCGCGGCACCGGCGGGCATCCAGACTTTCTTCGACCTGCCGCTGATCACCGGCCGGGCCGCCCCCGGGCTGTCGCGGTAGCCTGCCCGGATGGCAAGGACTCTGGCTGTACAGCAATCGCGGGTGATTCCGGTCAGCGTCGACGACGCCTTCGCCGGAACCCTGCCGATACCGCTGACCACGGTTTTCAGCCGCTGGTACGGACCCATCGGGCCGGTCAAAGAAGTCCGGGATCAGCAAGGTGAGTGGGGCATTGCCGGGCAGACGCGCACGGTGATGCTGAGCCCCACCGGCAGCTTCCACGAGGAGCTGACCCGTCTGGACCCGCCGCATTCGTTCGGCTACGCGCTGACCGGCATCACCGGCCCGCTGGGATTGCTGATCGGCAGGGCTGAGGGCGAGTGGACCTTCGTCCCGAGCGGCACCGCGACGACCATCACCTGGAGGTGGAACATTCATGCCGCTTCGAGGCTCGCGGCGCCGTTCCTGCCGGTGCTGGGCCAGGTCTGGAAGGGCTACGCGCGCCAGTCGCTGGCGACGTTGTCGGCCGAACTGACCCGCTGATGTGCCGGCTCTTCGGGCTGCACGCCGGGACAAGCGTTGTCACCGCGACGTTTTGGCTACTGGATGCTCCTGACAACCTCTCCGAGCAGAGCAGAAGAAACCCCGACGGCAGCGGCTTGGGCGTATTCGACGCCCAGGGCCGGCCTCAGGTGCGCAAGCAGCCGATCGCCGCGTGGGACGACACCGAGTTCGCCACCGAAGCCCACGACCTGACCGGCACCACCTTCGTCGCGCACGTCCGCTACGCGACGACCGGATCGCATGACGTGGTCAACACGCACCCGTTCCTGCAGGACGGCCGGATCTTCGCGCACAACGGCGTGCTGGAAGGCCTCGATGTGCTCGACGAACGGCTACGCGAAGTGGGCACTGCCGACTTGGTATTGGGGCAGACCGATTCCGAGCGGGTGTTCGCCTTGATCACCGCGTCGATCCGGGCCCGGGGTGGTGACGTCACCGTCGGCCTGGTCGACGCCATGCGCTGGTTGGCCGACAACGTGCCGATCTATGCGGTCAACATCTTGCTCAGCACGGCCACCGACCTCTGGGCAATGCGCTACCCCGAGTCGCACGAGCTGTACCTATCGGATCGTCGCAAAACTCGGCCAGATCACCGATTCCATCTGCGCACCAGCCGAATTCGCGCAGACTCACAACATCTGCGCGAGCGGCCGTCGGTCGTGTTCGCCACCGAGCCGATGGACGATGCCGCACGATGGCAACTCATCGAACCGGGGGAATTGATCCACGTCGATGCCGGCTTGCGGATCAGCCGCGATCTGGTGCTACCGGATCCACCGCGTCATCAACTGCGGCCCGAAGATCTCAGCCCGGCGGCTTTGGCGTCGCTGCATCCGACCGCATGACGGGTAAACGTGCGCTGGTGCTCGGGGGCGGCGGCGTCGCCGGGATCGCTTGGGAGACAGGTATTCTGATCGGAATCGCCGACGAGTCTCCGGCCGCGGCGGCGGCCTTGCTGGATTCCGATGTGCTGCTCGGTACCTCGGCCGGGTCGGCGGTCGTCGCACAGATCAGCAGCGGCCTCGGTCTGGCGGAGCTGTTCGCGCGGCAGGTCAGCGAGACGTCCGCCGAACTCGACCCCGGCGTCGGGATCGAGGCCATTATGGAGCTCTTCCTGGCCGCCCTGTCGGACCCGGACACCACCGTGGTGCAGAAGCGGCAGCGGATCGGGGCGGTCGCGCTGGCAGCCGATACCTTGGCCGAGCCGTTGCGGCGCAACGTGATCGCGCAGCGACTTCCCTCCCACGGCTGGCCCGACCGGGTGCTGCGCCTCACCGCCATCGACACCGCCACCGGCGAATTGGTGGTGCTCGACCGCGATTCCGGCGTCGACCTGGTCGACGCGGTGGCCGCCAGTTGCGCGGTACCGGGGGCGTGGCCGCCGGTGACGATCGGGGATCGGCGTTACATGGACGGCGGCATCGGCAGCACGATCAACCTCGACGTCGCCGATGACTGCGGGGCGGCGGTGGTGCTGGTGCCCGCCGGTGAATCGGCGCCGTCGGCTTTCGGCGCCGGGCCGGCCGTGGAGATCAGCGGGTTTCGCGGCACAGCGCTGGGTGTGTTCGCCGACGAGGAGTCGCTGGCGGCATATGGTTCGAACGCACTCGATCCGCGCTGTCGCGTGCCCTCCGCGCATGCCGGGCGTGCACAGGGCCGGCGGGAGGCGGCGGCGGTCGCGGCGTTCCTCGGCGTCAGGTGATGGTGTCCAGCGCCCGCGCCGCCAACTCGCGGCCGGTCTCGATCACCTCTGCCGCGCGGTGGAATTCCAGGCCGCGGCAAGCCGAGCGAGGCACCTCGATCAGCAGGTCGGGCGGATAAGCCGCCAGTGTGTGACGGGCCAGCGCGGCCTGGGCGATGTCGATGGTGCGGTTCATCACCTCGAAACCGCCGAGCCTGGGCGGTTCGGACTCCGGGACGCTCGCTGTGTCCACAGTGTCCTCTGCGTCCTGTTCCGCGCTGTCTGCACTCGATGCGCCGAACCGGTCGAGCACCGCGCGCGCGGTCGGAGAGTCCAGCAGCGCCGACGTACTGCTCAGCATCCGGTTCAGCCACTCGGTGGTGGGCCGTGGTTCGGGCTCGGCGTCGGCCAGGGTTTCGCTGCCGGACAGACTGACGGCGATCGTCAGGTCGGCGTTGACGGCCGAGATCGGCGCCATCGGCAGCGGGTCGAGGATGCCGCCGTCGGCCAGCAGTCGCCCGTCGATGACGTGCGGTGCGATGACGCCCGGGATCGCGATCGACGCGCGGATCGCCTCGTCGACCGGGCCGCGCTGCAACCACACCGACTTGCCGGCCAGCAAATCGGTGGCCACCGCGGTGTAGGGGATCGGCAGCTCCTCGATGGTGGCGGCGCCGAGAATGTCGCGCACCGCGTCCAGAATCTTCTCGGCCCGCAGCACGCCGGCCGCGGTGATCGACGGATCCAGCAGCCGCAGGATCGACCGTTGAGTCAATGACCTTGCCCAGTCGGCGAATTCGTCGAGACGCTCGGCCGCCTGTAACCCGCCGACGAGAGCGCCCATCGAGGAACCGGCGATCCCGACGATCTGATAGCCGCGGTCTTGCAACTCGTGGATCACCCCGATGTGCGCGTACCCGCGGGCACCGCCGCTGCCCAGCGCCAACGCCACCCGCCGCCCGGGTTCCGGTTCGGGCGCGAGGTCGGAGTCGGTCATGGACTCATTTTCGGGTGCTCTGGGCGGGTTTTATCAATCGTGATCCGAATTGCGGTGCCACCACGTCGAGCCCTCAGCCACATTCGTCATTGGCAGCCGCTCTGGCCGCGACGATCACCCCAGCCTGCCGCGACAGCGGCAGTGCGGCCCAGGCGATGTTCCAGGTGCCGGCTCCGACGACGCCGAGTGTCTGGACCGCCGCCAAATACCTCTCCACCAGTCCCGTCCGGTCGCCGGGGTGGCCCTGCATCCACGTCTTCGCTGCATGGCAGGCCTGGAAGTACTCCTCTTCAGTCGAGTACGAGGGCACGTTGATCTTGGTCGTGACGCCCGCGGGGGAGATCGCCACGACGCCTGGCGCCGCCGCCGCTGCTGTCGTCACCGTGCTTGACGGCGGGGTTGATGCGGTCGGGGCTTTCGTGCCGGTGGCGGAGCAGCCCATCGTCGCCGATGCGGCGGCCAGGACAGCGACCGTGCCCCACGTCAGGGGGCGAGATGGGCGGGACCGCACCCGGTCAATCTATGCAACACTGGCGACCGTGACACAGCGAACCCGCTATTGGGAGTGTTGTCGGCCCTGACTGCCGCCGCCCCCCAATACGCCCGCTCGCTTTGGAGCTTCCCCAATGGTTTCTGCAAATCTCGTTGCTGACCCTGTCCTGTCCAGGCCCTCGCGTCTGAGATCTGTCCCCGGTCCCACCCGGCTGCGGCTGGCCGACCTGCTGCACATCACCGACCGAACCGCTGACGACGTGCTCAGTGGCCGCTACGACCACGTCGTCCCGCCGGGCGGTGTGCCTACCGACGACCGCTGGTTCGCGCGGTTACACGGTGACGACGAGGTCGATGTCTGGCTGATCAGCTGGGTGCCCGGGCATCGTACCGAGTTGCACGACCACGGCGGGTCGTTGGGCGCGCTGACGTTGTTGTCCGGGTCACTGGACGAATTCCGTTGGGACGGTGAGCATTTGCGCTGCAAACGGCTCGAGGCGGGGGATCAGGCCGCGTTCCCGCTGGGCTGGGTGCATGACGTCGTGTGGGCCCCGACCGGCCCGGGCCCCTCAGTGTCACAGCTGCCCGAGACGCCGGGGCCCTCGCTCAGCGTGCACGCGTATTCGCCTCCGCTAACGGTGATGTCGTACTACGAGGTCACCAACGAGCACCGGCTTCGGCGCCAGCGGACCGAGTTGACCGACCAACCGGAGAACCTATGAGCCGCATCGATCAGGCACTGGAGACGGCGCGTGCCCGGCTGCACCGCCTGGCGGCCGACGAGGTGCCGGCGGCGTTGCGGCGCGGCGCGTTGCTCGTCGACATCAGGCCGCAGGCTCAGCGCACTCGCGAAGGGGAAGTGCCGAAGGCCTTGAAGGCGCTCGTCATCGAGCGAAACGTGCTGGAGTGGCGATGCGACCCGACCAGTGACGCCCGACTGCCGCAAGCCATTAGCGACGATGTGGAGTGGGTGGTGCTCTGCTCGGAGGGCTACACGTCGAGTCTGGCCGCGGTCGCGCTGCAGGACCTGGGCCTGCGCCGCGCGACGGACGTCATCGGCGGTTACCAGGCGCTGCTCGCGACTGGCCTAGTGGCTGCGACTTAGCCGCCGCCTCCTCCTCCGCCGCCCCCACCGTCGGCGCCCTGGTTGTACCACCAGTCGTTGTAGTCATTGGGGTTGTAGTACTCGTAGTTATGCCCCGGCGGCGCCGGAGCCGGCGCCGGAGCCGGCTCCGGATCCGCGGGCGGCGGCGCCGGCAGCACGATTGGCGCGCCACCGGAATTCGCAGCCGCACACACGGGTATACCCACCGCCGCGATCGGAATCGCGGTCAGCACCCCCGCCGCAGCAATCTTGGCAATTGTCCAGGTCATTGGCCTCTCCCTCCACGGGATACCGAATACGGTGAATCCTGCCACTTGATTGTTCGATGGACTAGCTAGTAGCCCAAAACCCTTGGCACACTCACAGCGTGCGTTTACCTGGCGTTAGCCGTCGCTGGCGTGCAGCAGTGGGCGAAGTTTGGCGGTTTTCTCCGGTGTCCAACCCGGCGGCTGTAGCACCGCCGCCCAGCCGTTGGCGACGTCGGCGACGTAGACATGACCGTGGCCCTGTGGGACATCGACGGCCACCGCCATGTCGGCCGACACCTGTAGGAACGTCACCACCGGAATCCACTCGGTCTCGGGAAGCACGTCGTACCCACGCTTTTCGCGTAGCCAGTCCGGTTCGCGGAACAGCAGATTGGGATCCCACCACGCGATGGGATCTGAGGCGTGCTGCAGATACACCACGCGCGGCGTATTCCATTGCGATTCAGGGCGTTTGAGGTCTTCAGGACGTGCCACGAATCGCACATTAAGGCCGTGGTCGTAGAGCGGCAGCCACTCCGGCGACCCGCGGTCGCGGGTCGCGGTCAGACCGGTCCAGATGGTGTTCTTGAATGTCGGCCCGGAGAACAACGCGCCGTCGGTGCGGGCCAAGACGTTGTTGAGGCTCATGAACGGCGCCTCGCCGCCGAAGGAGCCCAGGCTTTCGCCGAACACGACGACCTTGGGGCGCTGCGCTTCCGGCAGCCGGCGCACGAGCCGATCAACGGCTTCGAACAGTGCCTGGCCCGCATGGCGCGCGTTCTCCTTGTCCACCAAGAAGGACAGCCAGCTGGGCAGGAACGAGTACTGCATGCTCACCAC
>DATDLZ010000132.1:0-5801 GCA_036519055.1 Mycobacterium sp. | reverse complement strand
CCATGCCCGCCCTGGCCCCGGCTTCGATACTCATGTTGCAGACCGTCATCCGGGCCTCCATCGACAGCGATTCGATGGCACTGCCCCGGTATTCGATGACGTGGCCCTGACCGCCGCCGGTGCCGATCTTCGCGATCACCGTGAGGATGATGTCCTTGGCGGTCACGCCGGCCGGAAGTTTCCCGTCCACGTTGACGGCCATCGTCTTGAACGGCCGCAGCGGAAGCGTCTGGGTGGCCAGCACGTGCTCGACCTCAGAAGTGCCGATTCCCATTGCCAATGCGCCGAATGCGCCGTGGGTCGAGGTATGACTGTCCCCGCAGACGATCGTCATTCCCGGCTGGGTCAGACCCAATTGCGGACCGACGACATGCACGATGCCCTGTTCGATGTCGCCCATCGGGTAGAGCCGGATGCCGAATTCGTCGCAATTGCGCCGCAGCGTCTCGACCTGGATGCGCGAGACCGGATCGGCGATCGGTTTGTCGATGTCGATCGTCGGCACGTTGTGGTCTTCGGTGGCGAGCGTCAGATCGGGCCGCCGCACCGGCCGGTCGGCTAGTCGCAGACCATCAAAGGCCTGCGGGCTGGTCACCTCGTGCACCAGGTGCAGATCGATGTAGATCAGGTCGGGTTCGGTGTCGCCGCCCGACGCCACCACGTGGTCGTCCCAAACCTTTTCCGCCAGTGTGCGCGGACGCACAGCGTCGTGGGCTGAAGTCTTCGTCACGAGGTCATCCTAATTTGTTGATCTCACTATGCGAGACGTTAGTATCTCTCTGTGAGACAGGATAGCGGCATCGGCGTTCTCGACAAAGCCGTGGGGGTACTGCACACCATCGCGGAATCACCCTGCGGGCTAGCCGAATTGTGCGATCGCACAGGATTGCCCAGGGCCACCGCGCACCGGTTGGCCGCGGGCTTGGAAACGCATCGGCTACTGGCCCGCGACAGCGAGGGCCGTTGGCGTCTGGGTCCCGCGATCAACGAACTGGCGGCCCAGGTCAACGATCCACTACTGGCGGCCAGTGCGGCGGTGTTGCCGCGACTGCGCGAGATCACCGGTGAGAGCGTGCAACTCTATCGGCGCGAAGGGAGCTCGCGAATCTGCGTGGCTGCGATGGAACCGCTTGCGGGACTTCGCGATACCGTCCCGGTCGGCGCGCGCTTGCCGATGACCGCCGGCTCGGGCGCCAAAGTACTGCTGGCCTACAGCGACGACGCCACCCGTGCCGCGGTGCTGCCCGACGCGAAATTCAGCGACCGCACGCTGGCCGAAGTCCGTCGCCGCGGTTGGGCTCAGAGCGCAGCCGAGCGCGAGCCCGGAGTGGCAAGCGTCTCGGCCCCGGTGCGCGATGCCCACGGTTCGGTGATCGCTGCCATCTCGGTGTCCGGGCCGATCGACCGGATGGGCCGCCGGCCCGGTGCGCGCTGGGCGGCCGACCTACTGACAGCCGCCGACGCGTTGACTCGCCGGTTGTGATTCGCATCGCATTGCCCGCACTTCGGGCGCAAATCGGTGACCTGACACACTGTCGCCATGGGAACGAAGCAACGTGCGCAAATCGTCATGTCCGAAGCGGAGATCACCGACTTCGTCACCAGTAGCCGTACCGGCACGCTGGCCACGATCGGCGCGGACGGACAGCCGCACTTGACGGCGATGTGGTACGGCGTGGTCGACGGCGAGATCTGGCTGGAGACCAAAGCCAAGTCGCAGAAAGCGGTCAACCTCGTTCGCGATCCGCGAGTGAGCTTCATGATCGAGGACGGCCAGACCTACGACACTCTGCGCGGTGTGTCCTTCGAAGGCGTCGCCGAAATCGTGGACGATCCGGACGCCATATTCCGCGTCGGCGTGAGCGTGTGGGAGCGCTACACCGGGCCGTACACCGACGAGATGAAGCCGGCGGTCGACATGATGATGAATAAGCGCGTCGCGGTGCGCATCGTCAGCCAGCGCAGTCGGTCGTGGGACCACAGCAAACTTGGAATTCCGCACATGCCGGTCGGCGGCTCAACCGCTCCGGCCTCGAGCTAGCGGGAATCGACACGCAGCTCGCTTGTGGATGAGTAGCCCCGATGGGATTCGAACCCACGCTACCGCCGTGAGAGGGCGGCGTCCTAGGCCGCTAGACGACGGGGCCGGAACCGATCCGAGCAGCCAGCATAGCTCACAGCCGTACACCCACCTAATCGCTAGGCGGTGGAACGACATTGGAAAAATACTGCTGGGGTACCAGGACTCGATCCTAGAATGGCTGAACCAGAATCAGCTGTGTTGCCAATTACACCATACCCCATTGGCTGCCTAAAACTGCTGGTCAGAGGCTTGTCTGCCGACTATGCGCGGTCGTGCGGACACTGCTGCCAGCCGTGATGGGCCGACGAGCAGACTACCAAACAAACACTTCACGTCTCACCCGCGCCCGACGCCGTCGCCGTCGCCGCGCAGCCCCCGCAAGCCACGGCGGTGCCAAGGCCCGCTGTCGTTGATCCGGGTGACTGCGGCCCACATCCCGCGACGCCGGCTCCTGAAGGACGTACAGTTACGAATCTTGTCTGCGGACAACGGGATTCGATAGCGTTCCGATTCCCGAAATGGTGATGTTGACGGTGTCGCCGTCTTCGATGGGGCCCACGCCGGCGGGTGTGCCGGTCAAAATGAGATCACCGGGCAGCAGCGTCATCACCGCTGAGATCCATTCCACGATCGCACCGACGTCGTGGATCATCAGCGAGGTGCGACTGTCCTGTTTGACCTCGCCGTTGACCTCGGTGCGCAGCTCGAGGTCGGCCGGGTCGACATCGGTCACGATCCACGGCCCCACCGGGCAGAACGTGTCGTGACCTTTCGCACGTGTCCACTGGCCATCAGACTTCTGTTGATCGCGAGCGGACACATCGTTGGCGATCGTGTAGCCGAGGATGCTCTCGGCTGCCCGCGCAGCCGTGACGTCTTTACAAGGCCGACTGATCACCACCGCCAGCTCGCCCTCGAAATGCACCGGCGATGCGTTGACCGGCAACCGAATCGGCACATTCGGTCCGACGATGGCGGTGTTGGGCTTGAGGAAGATCACCGGATCGGCCGGCGCCTCGCCGCCCATCTCGGCGATGTGATCGGCGTAGTTCTTGCCAATGCAGACCACCTTGCTGGCCAGGATCGGGGCCAGCAACCGCACGTCGGCCAGCGGCCAGGACCGACCCGTGAAAGTCGGGGTGCCGAACGGATGCTCGGCGATTTCGCGGGCGGTCATCTCGTCGTGTTCGCCCTCGATGGAGACGAACGCGACGCCATCGGGACTGGCAATTCGACCAAGGCGCATTCGCCTTAGCCTAGTGAGCGCCGATCGAGGTCCGCGCAGCCGGGCCGGTTGCCGCTTCGGCCCCAGCAATCACATGGCTGTGCGAGCATGGATCGATGCCGACGGACCCTACCGGCACGGTCGGAATGAGCACGGGCCGACGCTGGTCAATCGTCGTCGTCTCACTTCTTGTGACCGCGAGCGCGTTCATCTTCATCAACGGCGTCGCTTTCCTGATTCCCGCGCTGGAAGAAGACCAGGGCACTCCCCTGGCCGAGGCCGGGTTGTTGTCGTCGATGCCGAGCTTCGGCATGGTGGCAACGCTGATCCTGTGGGGCTATCTGCTCGACCGGGTCGGCGAACGCATCGTGCTGACGGTCGGCTCCGCGCTGACCGCGGTGGCCGCCTACGCGGCAACCACTGTCCACACGATGGTGTCCTTCGCCGCACTGCTGTTCGTCGGCGGCATGGCGGCCGCCAGTTGTAACTCCGCCGGCGGCCGGCTGGTATCCGGATGGTTCCCGCCCGAGCAACGCGGTCTGGCGATGGGCGTCCGCCAGACCGCGCAGCCGCTCGGAATTGCCTTGGGCGCTCTCGTCATTCCCGAACTCGCCGAGCGCAGCAAGTCAGCGACCGCGGCCCTGATCTTTCCGGCGGTGCTGTGCGCGGTGTCGGCGGTGCTCAGCGTTGTGGCCATCACCGACCCGCCGCGCAAGGAATGGGACGAGGCCACCGAACAGGAGCGGGCCAACCCCTACCGCGGATCGTGGGTGCTGCGGCGCATCCATGCCGTCTCGGCGCTGCTGATGGTGCCGCAGACGGTGACCGTCACGTTCATGCTGATCTGGCTGATCACCAACTACCACTGGTCGATCACCTCGGCAGGAGCACTCGTGACGCTGTCTCAGCTACTCGGGGCGGTGGGCCGTGTCATGGTCGGCCGGTGGTCCGACCGGGTCGGGTCGCGGCTGCGTCCGGTCCGCATCATCGCGGTCGTCGGGGTCCTGGTGCTCGCCGGTCTGGCGCTGGCCGACCAGCTGCGCTCGTCGATCGCCGTGCCGCTGATGGTCGCGGCCTCAGTCGTCGCCGTGCTCGACAACGGGCTGGAATCCACCGCGGTCACCGAATACGCCGGACCGTTCTGGAGTGGGCGTTCGCTGGGCCTGCAGAACACCTATCAACGGTTGATGGCAGCGGGCGCGCCGCCGGTGTTCGGTCAGCTGATCGCCGAACACGGTTATCCGCCCGCATTTCTTATCTGCGGGCTGTTCCCGCTACTGGCGGTGCCGATCGTGCCGACCAAGACGTTGCCGCCCGGCCTCGAAACTAGAGCGCGGACGCTATCCTTTCGCCGACTTCGGCGGTGGATATCTTTCCGGTCGGGCGACTGGCCAGATGGGACGCCACGGCCCGGTCCACTCGCGCGGCGGCAGCGTCTTCGCCGACGTGGGAAAGCAGCAGCGCCACCGACATGATCGCGGCGGTCGGATCCGCGATCCCCTGACCGGCGATGTCAGGTGCGCTGCCGTGTACCGGTTCGAACATCGACGGGTTGGTCCGGGTGGCGTCGATATTTCCGCTGGCGGCCAAGCCGATACCGCCGCAGACCGCGGCAGCCAGGTCGGTGATGATGTCGCCGAACAAGTTGTCGGTGACGATCACGTCGAAACGGCCCGGATCGGTGACCAGGTGGATGGTCGCGGCGTCGACGTGCTGGTAGGCCACCGCGACATCCGGATACTTCTCGCCGACCTCCTGCACGGTCCGTGACCACAGGGATCCGGCGAATGTCAGCACGTTCGTCTTGTGCACCAACGTCAGATGTTTGCGACGCTGCTGAGCGCGCCCGAACGCGTCTTCTACGACGCGGCGGACGCCGAACGCCGTGTTGATGCTGACCTCGGTTGCCACTTCATGGGCGGTGCCGACGCGGATCGCGCCGCCAGTCCCGGTGTACGGACCCTCCGTGCCCTCGCGGACCACCACGAAATCGATGTCCGGATTGCCCGCCAGCGGACTGCTGACGCCCGGGTACAGCCGGCCCGGTCGCAGATTCACATGGTGGTCCAGCTCGAATCGCAGCCGTAGCAGCAGACCTCGCTCCAGCACACCGCTGGGCACCGAGGGATCACCGATCGCGCCCAACAGGATCGCGTCGTGGGCCCGCAGTTCGGCGACGGCGGTCTCGGGCAGGACTTCGCCGGTGGCGTGGAATCGCTTGGCGCCCAAGTCATAATGCGTCTTCTCGACACCGGGCAACACGGTGTCGAGAACCTTCACCGCTTCAGCGACAACCTCCGGCCCGATCCCATCACCCGGGATTACCGCGAGCTTCACAACAGGTCAACCACGTCGAGCTTGTTGGCCGCCACGGCGGACCCGATCTCTGCGCGAACCTCGGCGGGGACGTCGCGGTCCACCCGCAGCAGGATCGTCGCACCGGGCCCCTCGGCATCCTCGGAGAGTTGGGCGGCCTGAATGTTGACCCCTGCG
>DATDLZ010000131.1:0-6348 GCA_036519055.1 Mycobacterium sp. | reverse complement strand
GCTTGTTCAGGCCGCGGGTGCCGGGCATCAGCAGGTAGTCGGGCTTTTCGACCGGGTCGCCGTTGGGCATCCGCCCCCAGTTGGCGTTGTAGTTCTCGCCGGTGCCGGTGTGGATGAGCACTTTGATCTCGCGGTCGCCGGCGATGTCGGCGAATGCATCCGACATCTGGTCGTGCGCCCGCCAGTCCCACACCAGGCTGCCGCCGTTGGTGTGGCACTGCATGAGCAAGATGCCGTCATCGGAGAGCTCGAGTCGATAGTTCGCGTACCGGTCGTGGTACTCGCTGTATCGGGTCCGCTTTGCCATTGAGTCGTCTCACTCCTGCGGTGGTCATTCCGGCGCCAACACTATTTGAGCGATCGCCCAATAGTTACGTGCCATGTTTACATCTCCGCACGCAGTGGTCAAGGTTTAGCGGCCGCTGAGCCGGTCCACGACCGGAGCGAACGACTCGATCTGCGACTGCTGCACCGTGACGTAATTGACGCCGAGCGAATCCCGTTGCGAATACAGCATCTCCACAACGGTTTCCAGCGAGCCGATCATGACGTTGGGATGTTCGCGCAGCACGTCGACCGGAATTCCGGTCGACGACGCCGCTTTCGCCAGCGCGGCTTCGGGGTCGTCGGTGATCGCCGTGAAGTACGGCGAACTCTCAATTTCCAGCCCGCCGTAGCGCTCTCCGGCAGCGGCCCGGACCACGTCGATCCGGCGTTGCGCCACGGTGTGTGGATCCAGGCCTTCGGCGTCGTGCGCCACAAACGGCACGCTGGACATGCTGACGATGTCGGCTTCCCGGCCGGCGAACGACAGCATCCGCGGTCCGCCGCCGCCGATCATGATCGGCGGATGCGGGCGCTGCACCGGGCGGGGCCGGCCCGCGTAGCCGCGCACCTGAACAATCTGGCCGGCATAGTCCAACTCCTCGCCGTCCCAGTGCGCTTTCATCAGCGACACCACCTCGGCGAGCTTGGCGATTCGCCGCCCCGGTCGGTCGAAAGTCAAACCCATTGCGTTGTACTCGGTTTCGCTCCAGCCCGCTCCGATGCCCATCTCCAGCCGACCGTCCGACAGCAGATCCAGGGTCGCGGCCTCTTTGGCCAACACAGCCGGCACGTGATAGTCGATGCAGAACACCCGACACCCAATGCGAAGCGTCTCGCTGACGGCGGCCGCCGCGGCCATCGCCGAGATCGGCGCGAGGTCCTGGCGAGGGGTGCGCGCGACTTTCTGCGCGGGACCGGGACCCAGATAGTGGTCGGCGAGGAAAAGCGTTGAGTACCCGAGATCTTCGACTTTGCGAACGGTATCGCGCCACTCACCTCCGCCGGCTGCGTTGGTCGCCTGCACGGCGAAGCGAAACGGGGGCCTGTCCATGGGCTTGACCATAATCGACGCGGAATGATAGGCATGACTGGTTTGGGCAGTCGCTCAGGAAAGTTGCCAAGAAAGGGCGGTAGCGAGCTTGAAGACGGCGGTCGTAACAGGCGGTGCCTCGGGGATTGGTCGAGCCGTCGCCGAGCGGTTGCGCAGCGACGGATTTCAGGTGGCCGTCATCGACTTGTCGCCCACTGACGACGAGTTCGGCCACGTCGCCGATGTCACCGACCGCGCGCAGGTGGACACCGCCGTCGCGGCGATTCGGGAGAAGTTCGGCCCGATCCTGGTGCTGGTCAACGCGGCCGGGGTAGAAGGCTTCCAGAAGTTCTCGAAGATGACGTTCCCGGAGTGGTCGAAGGTGATCGACGTCAACCTCAACGGTGTATTCCACACCATCCAGTCGGTGCTGCCCGACATGGTCGACGCCGGATGGGGGCGCATCGTCAACATCTCGTCGTCCAGCACGCACTCCGGCCAGCCATTCATGGCGCACTACGTGGCGGCCAAATCCGCGGTGAACGGCCTGACCAAATCGCTGGCTCTGGAATACGGCCCATCGGGCATCACCGTGAACGCCGTTCCGCCGGGGTTCGTGGACACACCGATGCTGCGCAGCGCGGAAAGCCGACACCTGCTCGGCGGAACCGTGGAGGACCACATCAACCGCACACCCGTGCGTCGGGTGGGCCGGCCCGAGGACATCGCTGCCGCGTGTGCATTTTTCATTTCCGACGAGGCCAGCTACATCACGGGGCAGATACTCGGCGTCAACGGCGGTCGCAACACCTGAGAGGATCAGATGTACTACAGGGACCAGCTTTTCATCGATGGGAAATGGGATGGTGCCCACGGTGATTCCGTCATCACCGTGATATCGCCGCACAGCGAGGCCGAGATCGGCCGCGCGGCGTGTGCGGGACCGGGCGACGTCGACCGGGCTGTGCAGGCGGCCCGTGCGGCGTTCGACACCGGACCGTGGCCGCGGATGCAACCGAGCGAACGTATCGAGGCGATCGGGCGCCTGGCGGCCGTCTACAAGGAACGGCGAGCCGACATGGCGGCGCTCATCTCTGCCGAGATCGGTGCCCCGATCAGCTTCGCGAAAATGGCGCAGGTCCGGCTTCCGCTGACCATGATGTCGGCGTTCTGCGGTATCGCCGGTAGCTACCAGTGGCAGCAGGACCGTCCGGGGTTGTACGGCAAGGACATTCGGATCAGGAAACAACCGGTCGGTGTTGTCGCCGCGGTGGTGCCGTGGAACATGCCGCAGTTCCTGACCGTCGCCAAGGTCATCCCGGCGCTGTTGGCCGGGTGCTCGGTGGTGCTCAAACCGGCGCCCGAGTCGGTGCTCGATGCGCTGCTGCTCGCTGACCTGGTCGCCGAGGCGGATCTGCCGCCGGGTGTGTTGAACGTGGTGCCCGGTGGCCGCGACGTCGGCGAGCTGCTGGTGAGCCACGCCGGCGTGGACAAGGTCTCCTTCACCGGATCGACGGCGGCCGGACGCCAGGTCGCGCTCGCGTGTGCGGCGGGGCTGAAGCAGGTCAGCCTCGAACTGGGCGGCAAGTCCGCGGCCATCGTCCTCGACGATGCTGATCCGTCGGCCGTGGCCACCGGCATACAGATGGCCAGCCTGGCCAACAGTGGCCAGGTGTGCAACGCGCTGAGCCGGATTCTGGTGCCCGCGGCTCGCGAGGCCGAGTTCGTCGACGCACTGGCGGCGGCGATGGAGTCAATGTCGGTCGGCGACCCCGCCGACCCCAACACCCAGATCGGCCCGTTGGTGGCCCAGCGTCAGCAAGAACGCGTCCGCGGCTACATCGAATCGGGCCGCAGCGGTGGGGCACGCCTGGTGGTCGGCGGTGCCGACATGCCCGACGGCCTGGACACCGGCTGGTACGTACGGCCGACGTTGTTCAGCGACGCCAACAACGACATGCGGATCGCGCGCGAGGAGATCTTCGGCCCGGTGCTGACCGTTATCTCCTACCGCGACGAGGACGAGGCAATCCGGATCGCCAACGACACCGAGTACGGGCTGGCCGGGTCGGTCTTCACCGCCGACATCGATCGCGGATACGGCGTGGCCACGCGCGTACGGTCAGGCACCTTCGGCGTCAACGAGGGCTACATCATGGATCCCGCCGCCCCATTCGGCGGCGTCAAGAACAGCGGCTATGGTCGCGAACTCGGGGTCGAGGGAATCGACAGCTACACCGTGAGTCAATCGATTTCGGCTGCGGCGCAAGCAAACTAGTGCTTGCCGCCGCCGATTTCCGCGGGTAGCGGCGGGGGCAACGGCGCCGTCGATGACGGCGCAGCGGCCGGTGCTAGAGGCTTGGCCGCCGGGGTCTGAGGCGCCCCGGCCGGTGCCTGCGCCGTCTTCGGTCCGTGGAACGACACCATCGGTTCCCGGCGGATCACCCCACTGCCGTCGCTGACCACCAGCGCGCTCGACGTCACCGTATAGGTAACGCCGTCCTGCTTCGCGACGTAGCTACCGTCAGCGGACACGGAGGCCAATGCGATCAATTTCGCCCCGTCGCTGATCCGCACACCGTGGTAGCCGAACTGGCCGGCCGGACTCTTGCAGATCGCCACTCGCGAGTTCGCCGTGCTGCCGAATGCGACCGCCGTGTTAGGTGCCGCGCAGCGCGCGACGGAGTCGACGAAACCCAGGGCGTCAGTAGCCGGGTCGGCAGCGGCCAACGGCGTGCCGATCGCGAACAGCGTCCAGCACGCCGCGGCGGCGACGGTGCCGAGTCGAGTGCAACGCAGGTAAGAGGACATCAGGCTTACACCAGAACATGGGGGACCCGGCGGTCCGCGCACCCACGCCGCGCCGCTATTGAATCGTTAGCTCGTTGAGACTTGCCCATGACCTAACCGACTAGCGCTAGATTCGACGCCCATGGGACTGCTTTTTGATCCGAACACTTACGACCCGTCGCATTTCGACCCGGAAACACGGCGTCAGCTGCGTGCGGTGATCGACTGGTTCGAGAGCCGCGGCAAGGTCAAGCTGCTCCGCGACGACCTCGAAGCGGCGTGGGTGTCGGATTTCCTCAACTTCATCAAGCAGGAAAAGATCTTCGCAACCTTCCTGACCCCCTCGGAGTACAGCGGCGGCGACCCGAACAAGCGGTGGGACACCTCCCGCAACGCCGCGTTGAGCGAGATCTTCGGCTTCTACGGGCTGTCGTATTGGTACGCCGAGCAGGTGACCATCCTGGGCCTCGGGCCGATCTGGCAGAGCGACAACATCAAGGCCAAGGAGCGGGCGGCCGCGCAGCTCGAGGCCGGCGGCGTGATGGCATTCGCATTGTCCGAGCGTGAACACGGCGCCGACATCTACAACACCGACCTGCTCCTCACGCCCGCGAAAGCGGACGACGACGAAGGTGTCGTGTTCCGGGCGTCGGGGGAGAAGTACTACATCGGCAACGGCAACGTAGCCGGCATGGTGTCGGTGTTCTCGCGCCGCACGGATGTGGACGGCGCCGACGGTTACGTCTGGTTCGTCGCCGACAGCGCCCACCAGAATTACGAACTGATCGGCAATGTGGTGCACGGCCAGATGTTCGTCAGCAACTTCCGGCTCAACGACTACCCGGTGCACGAGGAGGACATCCTGTGCACCGGGCCGGACGCGTTCTCCGCCGCGCTCAACACCGTCAACGTCGGCAAGTTCAACTTGTGCTCCGGCTCGATCGGGATGTGCGAGCACGCCTTCTACGAGGCGATTACCCACGCCAACAACCGCATCCTGTACGGCAACCCGGTTACCGACTTCCCTCATGTGCGGGCCAGTTTTGTCGAGGCCTACGCCCGGTTGATCGCGATGAAATTGTTCAGCGACCGTGCGATCGACTACTTCCGCAGCGCCAGCCTCGACGACCGTCGCTACCTATTGTTCAACCCGGTGACCAAATCCAAGGTGACGTCCGAAGGCGAGGCCGTCGTCACGCTGTTGTGGGATGTACTGGCCGCCAAGGGCTTCGAGAAGAACACCTACTTCTGCGAAGTGGCCCGGTTGATCGGTGCTCTACCGCGGCTGGAAGGCACGGTGCACGTCAACGTCGCGCAGATCCTCAAGTTCATGCCGAACTACATGCTCAATCCCGCCGACTACCCGGAGATCGGCACTCGCAACGACCCGGCCGACGACGTGTTCTTCTGGGCCCAGGGTCCGGCACGGGGTGCGTCAAAGGTCCAGTTCGCCGACTGGGCAACGGTTTACCAGCGGCACGTGAAGATCCCGAACGTTGCGGTGTTCTACGAGCAGGCTCGCGCGCTTAAAGAGCTGCTGGTTACCGCCGCGCCGGACCCGGACCAGATGAAAGACCTCGACTTCCTGCTCGTCGTCGGCCATCTGTTCACGCTGATCGTGTACGGCCAGTTGATCCTCGAGCAGGCCGATCTCATCGGTCTCGATGCCGACCTGGTCGACCAGATCTTCGAAGTCCAGATCCGCGACTTCTCCCAATACGCCGTCGCGCTGCACGGCAAGTCTAGTTCGACTACGGCACAGCAGGATTGGGCTCTAGCGGCTGTGCGCAGGCCTCTGACCGACTCCCACCGGTTCGACCGGGTGTGGGAGAAGGTCAGGGCCTACGACGGCGCTTACGAGATGCGGCCTTAGCTAGCGGATCACGCGAACGGGACGTCGTCCGGAGCCGCGCGGCGAGCGGCCAGCACTGCGCGTGCGGGATCACCGATCGGAATCCGCAATGGCAGCTCGGGCTTTTCGGCGGCGTCGGCGATCTCCGTCGCAACCTGCTCGGGGGTGATCATCACGGCCCGCAGATCGTCGTCGCCCGCGAGGCCGGCGTAGGGGTCGTCGGCCAGCGTGTAGGAGGTCACGTTGTCGAGCGCGCCCGAACTCACCGCCCCCGGCTCGAGCAGCGCCGCCTGGACGCCGAACGGTGCGACCTCGATCGCGAGCGATTCCACCAGCGCTTCCAATGCCC
>DATDLZ010000130.1:0-10989 GCA_036519055.1 Mycobacterium sp. | reverse complement strand
ACTGATGGCGAAGTTCGTTGTGGTGATGTGGTGTTGCATCGACCGGATATAGGGCCGAGTCTCGGCAAGCGTGCGCAGAAAGGTATCGACAGAGCCCGACGAGAAGGATCCGTGACTATCTTCGGCGTCCGGGTGATAGAGACTGCGCAGGGTGTCCAGGTCGCCGCGATCTACCGCGCGGGAGTAACCGTGCACGAGCTTTCGCAGCGCATACTCATCGAGCATCTCTTGTACGTCGGCTGAGGCGATAGACATCGTGCAACGCTAGCGGCAGGTCTTGTCCGCCAGGCACGGATTGGTTGCCGTACTCAGATTGCGTCGGGATCTTCGGCGAAGGCCTCGGCCGTCCGCCGGGCCAAGCCGATCGCGGCACGGGCCCATTCCGGGGTCGCGGCGGCCAATCCACACGCCGGAGTGATGCCGATGCGATCGCGCAACGCCGAACGCCCGAAGCCGAGCCGGTCGGTGATGGCCACGACGTCGGCGGCGACCTCCTCCACCGCGGGCCGGCGCGGCGGCGCATTCGACGACACGACGCCCAGCATGACGACCCGCCCCGATTCGACGAACTCGGCGATGCGATCCAGGTCGGCGACTTCCAGCGTCCCGGCGTCCACCGATATCGCACTAATACGGCTGTCCTGCAACACTTTCCACGGGATCGCCGCGCCGCAACTATGCACCGAGACCTCCGCGCCGGCGGCGGCCACACAGGTGTCGAGCAGGGTGGTGGCCAGGCTCTCCTCCAGAGCCGCCACCGGGCTCAGCGAGGTCACTCCGGTCAGCCGGCCGGCGACGGCCGCGGGCAGTGAAGGCTCATCGAATTGCACCACCACCGGAGTATCGAGCCGGCGGGCTACCGAGGCCCGATGCGCGCCAACCCCTTCGGCCAGTGAGGCAGCAATGTCATTGAGGGCGCCGATGTCGGTGATCGCCCGATGCCCGTTGGACAATTCCAATTGGGCCGCCAGCGTGATCGGCCCCGGCGCTTGAACTTTGACGGGCCGCCCGCTCCCCCGCAAACCCGCGGTCTCCCAAGCCTCTTCCAGCGCATCGATGTCCTCGTCAAGCAGGCTGGCCGCCCGCCGCGTCACCGCGCCGGCCCCGGCCACCACCCGATAGCCACGGGGCACGGTGTCAATGGCCACGTCGATCAGCAGTGCACCGGCACGGCCGATGATGTCGGCGCCCACTCCGCGGGCGGGCAACTCGACAAGGTGGGCCATCGCGGCGCTCAGCTCGCCGACGACAATCTCGGCAGCCGGTCGCGCGGCAGTACCGGGCCAAGACCCGACGCCGGTAGCGGTTGCGAAAACGCTCACCGGACAACCGTATTCGATTGGGTCCCCGGCACACCGAGCGAGGGGCCCCGCCCCGCGATTAGGCTGGCGACCAGGGAAAGAGGCTGACAATGATGGCGCGACGGCTGATGCTGGGTGCCGCGGCCCTGCTGGCCGCGGGATGCACCCACCTCGTGGACGGGACCGCGGTGCCCGGATACGGTGCAGCACCGAACCTTTCCGGCGTCGACGTCAACCGGGTCCTGCTCGAGCAGTCCCGCATGCAGGCGATAACCGGCGGCGGCGAGCACCTCACCATCATCCCGTCGATGGACGGCGACTCCCCGGTCGACATCGACGCCCTCGCCCCGAGCGCGCCACCAGAGTGCCGCTTCGTCTACGCCGACAGCGCGACCTTCGGGCCCGACATCGAAACGTTCCACAAAACCACCTTCCAGGATCCGCCTCAGGGCGGTCTGATCTCGGAAGGCGCTGCCGCCTACCGCGACGCCGATACCGCCCATCACGCATTCAGCGCCCTGGTGGCAACCGTTGGCCACTGCGCGGACAGCTCGGCCGGTTCGAGGTTCGTCGGTACCTGGAAGTCCGACGAACAGTCGCTGGAGACCCGCCCCGGCGACTGCGGGCGCGACTATCTGCTCAAGGCCGTGGTGCTGATCGAGGTCACCTTCTGCGGATTCCCGGACTCGGTGTCCACGATCGTGATCACCAACATCGCCGCCAACGTGCCGGGCTAGTTCTCGGACACCGAGCGTGCAGTGGTGGCGGAAATCTGGCCGAATTCTCGCCGTGGTTGCACGCTCGGCGAGAGGTCAGGCGGTAGCGGTGATGGTGGCGCTGCCGAGCACTTCGTCGCCGTCGGGGTCGGGGCGGTACAACACCAGCGTCTGCCCCGGCGCCACGCCGCTCAGCGGCGCCCGCAGTCGCACAGCCAGCTCATCGCCCGCCAACTCCGATACCGCGTCGACGGCCTCGCCGTGTGCGCGGACCTGGACCGCGCATTCGACGGGTCCGGCGGGTGTGGTGCCCGCGGTGAAGACCGGCTGCTGACCGGTCAGCTGCCAGACCTCGAGGTCGGCCGCCGAGCCGACCTGGACCGTGCCACGGTCGGCGTCGATCGCGGTGACGTAGCGCGGCCGGCCGTCCGGGCCCGGGCCGGCGATGCCCAGACCCTTGCGCTGGCCGATGGTAAAACCGTGCACGCCGTCGTGGGTAGCCAGCACGGACCCGCTTTGGTCGATCACCGAGCCGCGCCGCACCCCGATGTGCTCGCCTAGGAAGGCCCGGGTATCACCGGATGGAATGAAGCAGATGTCATGGCTGTCCGGCTTGTCCGCGACTGCCAGTCCCCGCCGGGCCGCCTCGTCGCGGATCTGCGACTTGGGGGTGTCCCCGATCGGGAACGCGGCATGGCGCAACTGATCGGAGGTCAGCACCGCGAGCACGTAGGACTGGTCCTTCTCGGCATCGACGGCCCGACGCAGCTGCCCGCCGGACAGCCGGGCGTAGTGGCCGGTGGCCACCGCGTCGAACCCCAGTGCCAGTGCGCGGGCCGCCAGGGCGGAGAACTTGATTCGCTCGTTGCACCGCACACATGGATTGGGGGTTTCGCCGCGCGCGTAGGACGACACGAAATCGTCGATCACGTCTTCTTTGAACCTGTCCGCGAAATCCCAGACATAGAACGGGATTCCGAGCACATCAGCGACGCGTCGAGCATCGCCGGCGTCTTCCTTGGAACAGCACCCCCGCGAGCCGGTGCGTAAGGTGCCGGGGGCCTGCGACAAGGCCAGGTGTACACCGACCACGTCGTGACCGGCGTCGACCATTCGGGCGGCGGCGACCGACGAGTCGACACCACCGCTCATCGCGGCGAGCACCCTCATCGCGAAACCCCCGCGGTGGCAAGGGCGGCTTGCCGGGCGCGGGCCACGGCGCCGGGCAGTACCTGCAGCGCGGCGTCGACATCCGACTCGACGCTGGTGTGGCCCAACGACAGTCGAAGCGACCCTCTGGCGCTGGCGGGGTCGGCGCCCATCGCGATCAACACGTGCGAGGGCTGCGCGACTCCCGCGGTGCAGGCCGACCCGGTGGAGCACTCGATCCCGTTGGCGTCCAACAACATCAGCAATGCGTCGCCTTCGCATCCCTCGAAGGTGAAGTGCGCGTTGCCGGGCAGGCGGCGTGAGCCGGTCGCGCCGTTGAGCCGGGTGTCTTCGACGCCGGCCAGCACACCGTCGATGAGACGGTCGCGCAGCAGTCGTAGCCATGCGCTGTTGACCTCCAGCCCGTCCACGGCAAACTGCATCGCCGTCGCCATGCCGACCGCGCCGGCGACATCGGGTGTGCCGGAACGAATGTCGCGTTCCTGACCACCGCCGTGTGACAACGGCATACAGCCGACGTCGCGGCGAAGCAGCAGCGCACCCGCGCCGGGCGGGCCGCCGAACTTGTGGGCGGCCACACTCATCGCGGACAACTGGCTGGCCGCGAAACCAACCGGCAACTGGCCCACTGCCTGAACCGCGTCGCTGTGCATCGGCACATCGAATTCGGCTGCGATGGCGGCGAGTTCGGCGATCGGCATGATCGTGCCGACCTCGTTGTTGGCCCACATCACCGAGACCAGCGCCACGTCGTCGTGGTGTTCCAGAGCGTCGCGCAGCGCGGCAGCCGACACCGAACCGTCGGCAGCCGTGGGCAACCAGGTCACCTCGGCGCCCTCGTGTTCGGCGAGCCAGGTCACCGCGTCCAGCACGGCGTGGTGCTCGACTTCGGTGGTGATGATGCGGCGGTGGCTCGGCTCGGCGTCGCGGCGCGCCCAGTAGATGCCTTTGACGGCGAGGTTGTCGCTCTCGGTGCCGCCGGCGGTGAAGAGCACCTCGGACGGACGGGCACCGAGCTTGGCGGCGATCAGCTCGCGGGATTCCTCCATGCGACGCCGGGCGACCCGGCCGGTGGCGTGCAGCGAGGAGGCATTACCGACGGTGCTCAGGACGGCCGTCATCGCCTCGACAGCAGCGGGGTGCATCGGGGAGGTGGCAGCGTGATCCAGGTAGACCATGACCTGCCCAGGATACCGAGCGCCCCGCGAGGGTCAGGATGCCAGCACGGACGACCGCTGCCCATGACCTGGGTGCGACGCCGGTGTGATGCGGATCGCGGCCTGACAGCGACGGGCCAGCTCCCGGCGATCGTCGCCCGGAAGCTGCAGCGACTCGACGTAAATCCGGGCCACCGTGCGGCGGGCGACCATCAGCCGGCCGATCGAACGCAGCAGCGTGTCGTCGCCGATGTAGGCCGGAACGGTCGAGACTTGGCCGTCCCGGTGCTGGTAGCGCAGCCGCAGCGGCTGAACCGGTCGGCCGGTGTCGACGGCGGCCTGGAACATCGCCGGATAGAACGGCCCGGAGCCCTGGTGGGTCCGCCCAGACAATCCGCACCACGTGGTGCCCTCGGGGAACGCCACCACCGTGTGGCCCGCATACAACCGGGCGGCGACGGTGGCCACCACCTCGGGGAGCTGGCGCAGGCGGGCACGCTCGATCGGAATGACCTTGACGATGCGCGCCATCATCCGCACCGCGACATTGCCTGCAACGTCGGCGCGGGCGACAAACGACAGCGGCGATGCCCGCCACCGGCTTGACGGCAATGCGGCGCCGATCGTCAGGATGTCCAGCCAGGACGTGTGGTCGCTGACCACCAGCACCCCGGGCAGGTTGCGGATCGGCCCGCCCGCGACCGCGATCTTGACGCCGAGGCACCACAGCAACATTCGGCAGTAGATCTGTCTCGACTTCGACCAGCCCGGTATCACTCCCGCCAGCAGCGGCAACGCCGGCGCCAGGAATAGCAGCAATCCGATCCGCCGTGCGACCCGCAGCGTCACGGTCAGCCGCCGGGTCGCCTCATATCCGCCGGCGCGCAAACAGTCCGTATCGCAGGTCGCCCGGGGCAGCCAGGCGTGGTCGCGGGACGCCGGAGCGCTCATCAAGCCACCCGGCCCGCTGCCTCGGTGGCCGCCGATACCGACCGGAGTCGCCGCAGGTAGCGGGTGTCGGCCTGACGCTTGTCCAGCAGCGCGGGGAAGTCACCCACGCCGAAGTCGGCGTCGTGGGCCGGCTCGCCGCAGATACGCGCACCCAGCCGCAGGTAGCCGCGCATCAGCGGCGGTATCACCGGCCGCGAGGGCGGCTCGATCTCGTCGAGCGAGCGTCCGTCGATGACCACCGGCCGGTGCGGATGCACCCGGTAATCGGCCGGAGCGGCGTGGCGTCGCGACACGAAGTCGCGCACACCGCGAATCTGGCTGCCCGGCGGTCCGCCGTCCCCGGCCACCGGCACCGATACGCATCCGGTGACGTAGTCGTAGTCGCAGTGGTCGAGGTAGGCCAGGATGCCGGCCCACATCAGAAGCACTACGGCCCCGCTGCGGTGATCGTTGTGAACCACCGCACGGCCCATCTCGACCAGTGACGGCCGTAGCGAACCCAGCGCGCGGATGTCGAATTCCGTTGCGGTGTAGAGCCCTCCGGCGGCGATCGCGCCGGTCGGGGAAAGCATGCGATAGCAACCCACCAACTCACCGGAGTTGTCCTCGCGCACCAACAAGTGGTCACAGTGCTCGTCGAAGCGGTCGACGTCGAGGCCGTCGCCCTGCCCGGTCAGTGCGAAACCCGGCTCGCTGCTGAAGACGTCGTAGCGCAGCCGTTGCGCTGCCTCGACTTGAGCGGGATCAGTGGACAACAACAGGGAATAGCGCGGCTCAGCCGACGAACGCAGGCCAGGGGCCGGTTTTTCAGCGGCGATGAGGACCGACTCAGTGCTCATGCCACCACAGTTGCGTTGTTGATCAGCTAATTGGCATCCGAGCCGTAACGTGTCCGTGCACGGTAGATGACGATGTCGCAGCTCAATTCCAAACACTTGTCTGCGCGCGACGTTGCCTGGGTCACAAAATTGGTCCAATATTCAGCCGTGACCTCTACCAGCAGCGCAGATACGTTCGATCCCGATGCGCTGCGCACGAAGTACGCCGAAGAACGCCAGCGACGTCTGCGCTCCGACGGCATCTCGCAATATGTCGAGATAACCGGCGCATTCAGCAAGTTCGGCGAGGATCCCTGGGCAGACCCAGACTTCAGCCGCGACCCCATCGCCGATTTTGTGGACGTCGCGGTCGTCGGCGCCGGCTTCGGCGGCCTGCTGATTGGCGCGCGGTGCAAGCAGCTCGGCGTCGAGAATGTGCGGCTGATCGACAAGGCCGCCGACGTCGGCGGTACCTGGTACTGGAATCGCTACCCTGGAATCGCCTGTGACGTCGAGTCCTACGTCTATATGCCGTTGCTCGAAGAACTCGGCTACATCCCGACCGAGAAGTACGCCAAGGGCCCCGAAATTTGGGCGCACTGCCGTCGCATCGCCGAGCACTTCGACTTGTACCGCGACGCCTGCCTGCAGACTGAAGTGCAGGAAATCCGTTGGGAACCAAGCAGTTCCCGGTGGGTGATCTCCACCGACCGCGGCGACGAGATTTGTGCCCGGTTCGTTGCGATGGCCAACGGCTACCTGCAGAAGCCGAAACTACCTGGCATAGCCGGGATTACCGACTTCCGCGGCCATACCTTCCATACCAGCCGCTGGGATTACGAATACACCGGTAACGACCTGCGCGGCCTGTCCCACAAGCGGGTCGGGATCGTCGGCACCGGCGCAACGGCCATTCAGTGTGTGCCGCGACTCGCCGAATCTGCCGGTCAGCTGTTCGTCTTTCAGCGCACCCCGTCGACGGTTGACGTGCGTGCCAACCGACCGACCGAACCGGATTGGGCCGCATCGCTGGAGACGGGTTGGCAACAGCGTCGCATGGAGAACTTCCAAATCCTCACTGCCGGAGGCGCATCCGACGAAGACCTGGTCGATGACGCGTGGACCAGCCTGACCAAGAAAATGCCAATCGTCAACGAAGGTGGGCCGAACGCCGCCGAAATGGCCGACTTCGCCAAGATGGAAGAGATCCGAGCGCGCGTTGAAGCCATCGTCACCGACCCGGCCACCGCCGAGGCGCTCAAACCGTGGTACGGGTACTACTGCAAGCGGCCGTGTTTTCACGACGAATACCTGCAGGCGTTCAACTGCGACAACGTCACGCTGGTCGACACCCAAGGCCTCGGCGTTGAGCAGATCACCGGCAACGGCGTCGTCGTAGACGGTGTCGAATACCCGCTGGACTGTTTGATTTTCGCCACCGGATTCGAGGTCGGCACCAGCTACTCGCAGCGCACCGGCTTCGAGATCGTCGGCCGCGACGGGCTGACCCTCACCGACAAGTGGGCCGACGGCGTCCGAACCTTGCACGGCTTGCACGTCAACGGTTTTCCGAACTGCTTCATCGAGAGCATCGCCCAGTCCGGTTTCACCGTGAACTTCCCGTACCTGATCGACACCCAATCACGTCACATCGCCTGGATGATCGCGTGGGCGCTGCAGCACGACGCCACGGAGGTTGAGGCAACCTCGGATGCCGAAGCCGCCTGGGTCGACTCCGTCGTGCAACGCTCGAGCGTCATCGCCGGCCGGCGGGAATCGTGCACTCCCGGCTACTACAACCGCGAGGGCCAGGCGAGCGCACGGCTGAACCAGGACAGCTTCTTCTTCGGCAGCCCGACCGAATACGCCGACATCCTCGACACCTGGCGAACGGCGGACTCCTTTGAGGGACTCGACATTCGAGAGTCGACATCTGGCCGGGTCAACCAGTAGGCGCGATCAACAGAATCAGGCGTGGTTTCTGTCCACGCGCTACAACGCGCTCGATGAAAGTCACGACGACGAACTCCAGGCCATACTTGCGGCGGATCACGCCGGCCAGACGCTGAACCGTCGCCGGATCGGCAATCACTTCGGCGATCCCATCCACCGGCTCAGCGCCTTCGCGGACCTTCCCACCACGGCTGCATGGCACCAGCACGACCCGGGGGTTGTTCTTGGCTCGCTTCGCCTTCCAGCTGTCGGCCGGCGTCCAGACGAAGAGGTGATCGCCGTCGCGGCCAATCCACATCGGCGCCGCGACCGGGGTGCCGTCCTTCTTGAAGGTCGTCAGTGAAACGAATTTCTCTGCACCCAGTGCCGACAAGACGTCCGTCATCTTCACCAACCCATCGATCCCGGAATTCCCTTGAAAGGACCCACAATCCAGCTGGTTATCCAGCCGCCGTAGAAGCCGCCCGGCTGCGGAATCACCTGCTCGCCGTTGACCGTGCAGCGGTCCACTGCCGCAGCCATCACCGCGATCGCACCCGCAATCGGGGCAAAATCGGGACTGGGTTGCCGGTAGGTCCACGCCGCTTGCGGCGTCACCCGCGTCTGGGTGACCAAATCGTAATAGGTTGCCTGGCCTTTCCATTCACACCAGGAATTGCCGTCGGTCCGTCGCAGAACCCCGTCGGCGAAGGAAGTGCCGGGCAGATAGTAGGTCGGCGGATGGCTGGTCTCCAGCACCCGCCACCCGCGATCCGTCGACGCCACTGTGCGGCCACCCAACTCGATGGTGATCGAGCCGGTGAACTCCTCGAGCCGCGGCGGGCGCGGATAATCCCACACCGACTCCTGCCCGGGACCGGGCGTATCGGGCGTCGGCCAAGGTTCCACAGCGCCATTGTGCCCCGGTTCACACAATGTGTGACTCATCGCCCGGCGGGTATCCCCCACCGTCGGGCCGTACCCACGCGGCCCTCTGGCGAAAAGAGGGCGCTGTGACCGAAGCTGTCGATTCGGTCGAACCGCCGCAGGCGGCGCCTATCGAGCAGTGGCCGGGCAAGGCCTATCCGCTCGGCGGCAGCTACGACGGGTCAGGCACCAACTTTGCGCTGTTCAGCGAGGTCGCCGAGAAGGTGGAGCTATGCCTCTTCGACGCCGACGGCACCGAATCCAGGGTGACGCTCAACGAGGTGGACGGCTTCGTCTGGCACGGCTTCCTGCCGGCTGTCGAACCGGGCCAGCGCTACGGCTACCGAGTTCATGGACCCTACGACCCGGCCGCCGGGCACCGGTGCAACCCGAACAAGCTGTTGATCGATCCGTATGCGAAAGCGATCGACGGCAACTTCGAGTGGCACCAGGCGCTGTTCAGCTACAACTTCGGCGACCCCGACAGCCGCAACGACGACGACTCCGCGCCGCGCATGCCGAAGTCGGTGGTGATCAACCCGTACTACGACTGGGGCAACGACCGGCCGCCCGGCCACGAATACGCCGACACCGTCGTCTACGAGGCGCACGTCAAGGGACTGACCCAGCTGCACCCGGACATTCCCGAGCGGATGCGCGGCACCTACACCGGCATCGCCCACCCGGTGATCATCGAGCATCTGAAAGAGCTGGGCGTCACCGCCATCGAGCTGATGCCGGTACACCACTTCGCCAACGACTCCACGCTGGTGGACAAAGGGTTGTCAAACTACTGGGGCTACAACACAATCGGCTTCCTGGCCCCCGATTCCAAGTACGCCTCCAGCACCACCCCCGGCGGCCAGGTGCAGGAGTTCAAGACCATGGTCCGCGCCCTGCACGAAGAGGACATCGAAGTCATCCTGGACGTGGTGTACAACCACACCGCCGAGGGCAACCACCTCGGCCCCACGTTGTCGATGCGTGGTGTCGACAACGCCGCGTACTACCGTTTGGTCGACGACGATCAGAAGTACTACATGGACTACACCGGAACCGGCAATAGCCTCCACGTCGGGCATCCGCACACACTGCAGCTGATCATGGATTCGTTGCGGTACTGGGTGACCGAAATGCACGTCGACGGGTTCCGCTTCGACCTGGCCTCCACGCTCGCCCGTGAGTTCTATGACGTCGACCGGCTGTCGGCGTTTTTCGAACTCGTGCAACAGGATCCGGTCGTCAGTCAGGTCAAGCTGATCGCCGAGCCGTGGGATGTCGGCCCGGGCGGCTACCAGGTCGGCAACTTCCCGCCGCAGTGGACGGAGTGGAACGGCAAGTTCCGCGACACCGTTCGCGACTACTGGCGCGGGGAGGCGGCGACGCTGGGCGAGTTCGCCTCCCGGCTGACCGGCTCAGCCGATCTCTACGAGTCCACCGCGCGGCGCCCGGTGGCTTCCATTAATTTCGTCACCGCTCACGACGGTTTCACGCTACGGGACCTGGTGTCGTACAACGAAAAACACAATGACGCCAACGGCGAAGACAACAACGACGGCGAGAGCAACAACCAATCGTGGAACTGCGGCGTGGAAGGTCCGACCGACGATCCTGAGATCAACGCGCTGCGTGCTCACCAGCAGCGCAACTTTCTGGCGACAACGCTACTGTCGCAGGGGGTTCCGATGATCTCGCACGGCGACGAGCTCGGCCGCACACAGAACGGCAACAACAACGGCTTCTGCCAAGACAACGAGCTCACCTGGGTGCATTGGGACAAAGCGGACACCGAACTGCTGGAGTTCACCCGATCGGTGTCTGCGCTACGCGCTGCGCATCCGGTGTTCCGGCGCCGCCGATTCTTCAAAGGGGTGCCGGTCCGTCGGCGGGGCGTGGAAGGACAGCCCGACGTCTCATGGTTCCGGCCGGACGGCTCCGAAATGAACGACGACGACTGGGATTCGGGCTTCGGTAAATCAGTGGCGGTCTACCTGAACGGCCTGGGCATCCCCGACCT
>DATDLZ010000129.1:0-40570 GCA_036519055.1 Mycobacterium sp. | reverse complement strand
ACCGAAACGGGAACGCGCCGCAGCTGGCCGGTCTTGCGGCCGACGGTCTCCAGTTCGGTAGCCATCGCGGTGCGCAGCCCCAGCTTGCTCAGCCCCTTGACTGCTGGATTGAGCACGCGGCCGACAGCTCGTTCTCTGCGGAACTTCCGCAACGTCTTGTCATGGTCGCTGTTCGTCACGGCAATCTCCGACTCTTGTCCGGTTAGCTCGTTGAACTTACCGTAGTAGACCGTTCGGTGTAGTACAACCGTCGCCCGCATAGGGGTGCTCGCGCGTCAGTCGGCGGACGGACTTATACCAGATATCGAGACGCTTTTGCTGGCAATAACCGTATCGCTTGCTGGTAATAAACTGTGCGCGAATCACTGCCACTGGCTACACTAAATTCCTGCGTGCGAGGCCGGTCGTGGCAGTCCTTCGCTGAGCTTTCGCAGGGGGGAGTGTTCGCCGAAAGAGTCGTTGAAGGACGAAGCTAGTGGTAGAAGACCCGCACACTATCGTCGACGTTTTGTCCGCCAGGTCTACGTCGCGAGACCCGGCGTACATTTTTCTCGCCGACGGCACGGCCGCGTCCGAGGTGCGGTGGACCTACGCCGACACCGCGGCCCACGCAGCGGACTTCGCGGCGTGGCTTTCGTCTCGGGGTGTCCGCGCCGGATCACGTGTCGTGTTGGCGGTGAACCCGAGTCTTGACTACATCGCCGCACTCTTCGGCGTCTTGATGCTCGGCGCCGTGCCAGTACCCTGTTTTCCTCCGTTGCGTCCCAAGGAACTGGACCGCTTCCACGCGATCGTGCTCGACTGCGCGCCGCACGCAATCGTCATCGACGCGATGTACGACGCCCAAGTCGAAGCACTGCTGCGCCGGCTGGCGTGCGTCGATATTCATCCGCTGATCTGCTTCGTCGAGGACCTGGATACCCGCGCCGACGCGGTGACGCCCGCTACGTGCTCGCCCGACGACCTCGCCCTGATCCAGTACACATCCGGGTCTACGGGATCGCCGAAGGGCGTCTGCGTAACGCACGACAACCTCATGAGCAATTGCGAAGTCCTGTCCCGCAGTATGGGGCCGGACCCGAATCGAGTCGGGCTCTCCTGGCTGCCGCCCTACCACGACATGGGGTTGATGGGCACGATCATCTTGTCGCTGCACCACGGCTGGCCACTGGTGCTGATGTCGCCGATGCACTTCATGCAGCAACCTCGCCGCTGGCTGGAGGCCATCACCGCCTACCGCGTGTCGATCACCGTTGGCCCGAACTTCTCACTCGACGCCGCCGTCGAGGCCCTCGACGAGGACAACGAAGACCTGGATCTTTCGACGGTCAGGGAGTTCTACTGCGGGGCCGAACCCATCCGCGCGGATACCCTGGTGCGCTTCGAGCTTTGCACGGCACCACTCGGGTTCGACGTCACCGCGATGATTCCCTGCTATGGGATGGCCGAGGCGACGCTCTTCGTCGCCGGAAAACGAAAGGGACTCCACTACAACACTGTTGACGCTGCTGACGGCATCGTGGTCAGCTGCGGCGAAGTCGATTCCGAACACGTCGTGCGGATCGTCGACCCCGACTCGAATCGTCGGATTCCAGAGGGCGAGATCGGTGAGATCTGGGTCCGCGGTCGCAGTGTCGCCGCCGGTTACTTCAATCGGGATGCGTTGACGTGCAAGGTATTCAACGCGCGCATCGATGGCGAAGATGACAGCTATCTTCGCACCGGCGACCTCGGTTTCATGCGCGACGGCGAACTGTTCGTCACCGGACGAATCAAGGACCTGATCATTGTGAGCGGCCGCAACATCTATCCGCAAGACGTCGAGGCCAGCGTGGTGCGCGCCGACCCGTCGCTACGGCGGGCGGTGGCCTTCTCAGTACCCGGTGACGGAACCGAACGTCTGATCGTGGTCGCCGAGGCAGCCTTCACCCAGATCTCGACGGATTGGCACGCGAGGCTCACGGATGCCGTCCGCTCCAGTGTGACTTCGGAATTCGGAGTCGGGCCTGACGTCCACATCTGCCCACGACGGACCATTCCAACCACCACCAGCGGCAAGGTCCGCCGGCAAGAGGCCAAGCGGATGTTCCTGGCGGAAGCCATTCAGAGGACCCCGGCATGAGCGCCGAACCCCTGGCTGTCCCATCGATTCGCGAGCGCGATGTGCTCGCCTCACGACTGGCGTATTTGACCGTCGGTCTACCGACGGTTGGCGCGGTTGGCGCGGTTGTCTACGGGATCTATTTCGGCGTGACATGGTGCGACGTGGCGTTATTCGGTGTCATGTACCTGATTACCGCGCTCGGCGTCGAGGCAGGGCTGCACCGCTACTTCACCCATCGGTCATTCGAGGCGTCCGAATTGGTCAGGGTGTTTCTCGCGATCGCAGGATCGATGGCGGCGCAGGGACCGATCGTGTTCTGGGTCGCCAACCATCGGCTGCATCACGCTTTCGCCGACACCGACCGGGATCCGCATTCGCCTCAGCCGCAAGGCTCCGGGTGGTGGGGGCGCGCAAAAGGGTTGTGGCACGGCCACGTTGGTTGGTTGTTCGATGTCAAGAAGATCGACTGGAGCAGGCATACCCGGGACTGGCTCGCCGATCGCAGGGTGATGAAGATCAACGCCTGGTACTTCACGTTGGTGTTACTGGGCATCGTAATCCCCGGTGCCATCGGTGGGCTGGTCACACAATCGGTGCACGGCCTCGTCGGCGGGATTCTCTGGGGCGGCTTCGCGCGGATCTTCGCCCTGGATCAGGCCACGTGGGCGGTGAACTCGTTGGGCCACACGATCGGTGCCCGTGCATTCCCGCTACGGGACGGAAGCCGCAATATCGGCGCGCTGGCGCCGCCCACGATGGGCGGGTCGTGGCACAACAACCACCACGCCCGGCCGGCACTGGCCCAGACCCGGCGGCACTGGTGGCAGCTCGATCTGGCCGGAGACTTCATCCGGCTCCTCGACCGGCTCGGTCTCGTGCACCACGTCCGGTACGTCAATTCGCAGTCCGACCATGCAGAAGGGGCGTCATGACAATCGAAACACACAGCGCCACAGCGTCTTCCCCCAACCCGTCCAACAAACCGAGCGAGGGGGAATCGCTCGCGAAGGCGATCCTGCAACTGAACCCGGCAAGTGCACGGGCCAAACGGGTGGTCGCGCTGGTCACCGTCGGCATTCCGGCGCTCGGGTTCGGCTTCGCGGTCTACCTGATCGCCGCCGGACGGGTCACCGCGCTCGACTATGTCCTGTTCGGCGTGTTCTACGCGATACAGATGTTCGGGATCACCATTGGATTCCACCGCTACGTCGCCCACAAATCCTTCAAGACGTCCCGGTTCTTCGAGGGTGTCCTGATGATCTCGGGATCCATGGCACTGGAAGGTCCGCTGCTCTTCTGGGTCAGCACGCACCGCCGTCATCACCGCTATGCCGACGAGCAGGGCGATCCCCACTCGCCGAACCTGAGCGGCAGAAGCATCGTCGGCAAGCTGAAAGGGCTTTGGTACGCCCATATTCCGTGGATGTTCAGTGACCAGGAATCCAAAACGACGGTGTTCGCCCCCGATGTGCTACGTGACCGGCGACTGTACAGCTACAACCGGACCTATCCGATCTGGGGATTGGTCGGGCTGCTGGTGCCGGCCGTCATCGGTTGGGCCGTCGGTGGCAGCCTTGCTGCAGCCTTGTCCGGCTTTATCTTTGGCGGGTTGGCGCGTGTATTCGTGGCAAATCAGGCGGCCTGGTGTGTCGGCTCGGTCAGCCACATGATCGGATCGCGACCGTTTGCCAACCGTGACGACAGCGCCAACAACTGGCCGGTGGCGTTCTTCACTTTCGGTGAGGGTCTGCAGAACAACCACCATGCGTTTCCCGGTGCGTATCGACACGGAATGCGTTGGTGGGAACCGGACCTCAGCGGCTGGGTGATCTGGATGCTGGCCAAGTCGCACATAGTGTGGGATCTGCACATGCCCAGCCGCGCGACGATCGACCACCGGCTGCGCCGCAACCGCCGCACCGTGCCTGCCGTGTCCGCCGCCGGAGAGAGGTGACGATGTTCAGGAGAACGAAAACACCCACGATCGACGGACCGTTGACCCACGAATCGCTGCGTTCTTGGCTGGTCGCCGATTTGGCACGTCGGGTGAAGTGCTCCGAATCGGATGTGGATACCGCCAAACCCTTCGACGCCTACGGACTCGACTCACGAACGGCAGTACAGGTATCCGGCGCGCTGGAGAAGGTCGTCGAACGACGGCTCTCCCCGGCGATCCTGTTCGACCACGGCACGATCGATGACCTGACCGCCTACCTCATCCGCGAGCTCGACCTTCCGGACCTTCCGGATTGAGCGCCGTCGAAGAGCCCGCCATGACTCAAAAGCATTCCCGCCCCGTCATTCCGACCGACCCTGACCCGCGGTTCGTCGCGTTCATGGAGAAGAGCAACGCCATCGAGGGAGAGAAACTGGCCGCGGCCATCCCGCGGGAGTACATGCAACCATCGGTAATTCGTGGCCTGGCCGGGTTGGCGGTGAGCCTGGCGCTGTATGCCGGCTCGTTGGCCGGCATCGCGTGGGTGCGCAACTGGTACCTGGCAGTCCCGTTCATCCTGATCGCCGGGCTCGGTGGGTGGGGTTTGCATTGCATCGGACACGATTGCGGTCACGGCGCCTTCTCCCGCAACCGCCAATTGAACTTCGCGATCGGCCATTTCGTGCTGCTGCCGCTGATGTATCCGTTCCATGCCTGGCGACACGAGCACAACACGCATCATGCCCATACCAACAACCTGGAGCTTGATGCCGACTGGCGTCCGGTCTCCATGGACATGTACCGACGGATGCCACGCCGGTACCGGTTCGTCTACTTCAGCACGCGCTCATGGGCGATCTGGGCCGGCACCATCAACTACTGGGCCAAATCCGGTTTCAGGCCCTCGTACTATCCCAAAAGAGCGATGCAGCGTGACGTGCGCCGCTCCATCTTGTTCGTGGCGGTGGTGGGCGGCGCATACCTGGGCGCGCTCACGTACTTCACCGGGTGGCAGGGTCTGCTGCTGTACTTCGTAGCACCGTGGTTCGCGATCCACGCTTGGTTCTCGATCACCACGCTGATGCAGCACAGCGCCGAAGACCTCCCGTATCTGCCGGACCGGTATTGGACGCGAAACGCGAGCAGACTGCTGGTCACCACCGACTTTGTCTACCCGCGGTGGTTGTTGTTCTGCACGCACTACATCTCGCTGCACACTGCCCACCACGTCGCTCCCTCGGTGCCCTACTACAACCTGCCGAAGGCGCAGACCGCATTGAGGCAGCAGTACCCCGAGATGGTCCGGGTCGAGAAGGCCAGCATCGGCCGACTCTGGAACATCGTGCGCAAATGCCGTTTCTACGACCCGATCTCGGGCCTCTACGCGACGCGGCCCATGTTCAAGTCCGACTCGGCATCGGCCCCCACGCTGTCGTCGTCCACGGGAGCGACTCCGCCAACAACCGCCGGCGCGGCATGAGAGCGGGCACGCTGCTGGCTGCTGCCACGGCACGCGGCCATCGCGTAGTGCCGAGGTTGGCCGGTCGTGTCCACACGGCGATGTTCGTCAACACCCGCGGACTCGGCCGGTCCTGGAGTGATATGTGTCCGCTGGGTGCTCGCCGCATCGAAATGACCGGCGTGCGCCGAGTCGCCGCCGCCTATCAGTGGGGCAATCAGGAGCCCAGCGTGCTGGCATTACACGGCTGGGGCACCGACAGCACCACGATGTCAGCCGTAGTCAATGTTGCGGTCGCTCAAGGTGAATCGGTGATCTGCTTCGATGCTCCAGGCCATGGTGCATCGCCAGGGTCGCAGGCCACCATGGCCGAATATGTCGAGGCTGTTGGCGCTGTGCTGCAACGCTTTCCAAGTATCCAGACCGTGGTCGCGCATTCGCTGTCGGCGATTGCAGTGGTAGCCGCTCTCGCCCGGTCCGAGTCCGGCGGGGTGCGCTCGTTGCTGTTTCTTGCACCTGTTTGCTCGCTGACCGGCGTACTCGACAGGTGGGCGGCACAGCAACGGCTACCCGCGGGTGTGGCGGCGCTGATCGATAAAGAGTTGCTCCGACGCGACGGCGTCACGGTATCGCACTGGGATATCAGAACTTTGGGCATCGACGCCACCGTGGATGTCTGCATCGTGCATGACCCGCAGGACCACTCGGTTCCGGTCAGCGATGCGCTCGAGATCGCCGCCGGAGGCCGGGCCGAGTTGATGGAGGCTCCGGGCGTCGGGCACCACGGGATTCTGAGCAGCGAGCAGATGCGCGCTGCGTTGACGTCGCTCCTGGCAACCCAGGACCTCTACCAGTCGCCAGCCCGAGAGGCGGTTCAATGACGATGACAGGTCCCGCCATCAGTTCCCTGCCCGCCGTCCTTCGTGAACGCGCAAGCCTGCAACCGAGCGAACCCGCGTTCACATTCATCGACTACGACGCCGATCCCGACGGGGTCGCGGAAACTCTGACCTGGTCGCAGCTCTATCTGCGGGCATGCCGCGTGGCCGCCGAGTTGCGCCGGCACGGAACAGTAGGCGACCGGGCCGCGATCGTCGCGCCTCAGGGCCTCGATTACATCGTCGGCCTGCTGGGCGCATTCGAAGCTGGGCTCATCGCGGTCCCGCTGTCGGTACCGCACGTCAAGGCCCACGATGATCGGGTCAACCGGGTGCTTGCAGACTCTGCCCCTGCCGTGGTGCTGACCACCTCCGCCGCCGCCGGCGGAGTCGCCGAGTATCTGCGCCACCAAGAACTCGACTTCACTTCGCCGTTCGTCGAGGTGGATAAGGTGAATTTCGACGACTCACCGGGATTCACTGGCGGTAGCCCGCATAACGGCACGGCGTTACTGCAGTACACCTCGGGGTCGACTCGCCAGCCGGCCGGTGTGATGGTGTCCCACCGAAACCTGATCGCGAACTTCGAACAGGTAATGAACGGTTACTTCAGCGACACGGGTGGCGTCGCTCCGTCGGGGAGCACCGTGGTCTCGTGGCTGCCGTTCTACCACGATATGGGACTTTTCATCGGGGTCTTCGCACCGATTCTCGCCAACATGCACGGCGTGTTGACCAGTCCGATGGCGTTTCTGATCCAGCCTGCGAGGTGGATTCAGTTGATGGCGACCCATCCTGGGACGTTCTCGCCCGCACCGAACTTCGCCTTCGAACTTGCGGTGCGCAAAACCAGCGACGAAGACATGGCGGGTCTGGATCTGCAGGGGGTGACACACATCGTCTGTGGTGCCGAGCGCGTCCACGTAGCGACGCTGAACCGCTTCACCGAGCGATTCGCGAAATTCAAGTTACGGCCTCAGGCGATTCGGCCGTCATACGGGCTGGCAGAAGCAACGGTATATGTGGCGGCGCGTGCACCGGGGCACCCGCCAAAGGTTGTCCACTTCGAATCCGACAAGCTGTCGGCCGGCCATGCCGAGCCCCGAAGCGACTCGACCGGCACGGCGTTGGTGAGCTACGGAGTGCCGCTGGCGCCGACTGTGCGAATCGTCGATCCCGAATCCAGAACCGAGAAACAGGCCGGCGAGGTAGGAGAGATCTGGATACACGGTGACAACGTCGCGCAAGGGTACTGGGGGCGTCCCGACGCGACGGCGGAGACATTCGCGGCACGCCTCGTCGAACCGTCGGCGGGCACACCCGAGGGACCGTGGTTGCGAACTGGCGATCTCGGCGTGATCAGCGACGCTGAGCTGTTCATCGTGGGCCGTATCAAAGACCTCGTAATCATCAATGGGCGAAACCACTATCCGGACGACCTCGAGGCGACGGTCCAGGAGATCACGGGAGGCCGGGTCGCCGCGATCTCGGTTCCAGATGCAGTTGGCGAACGGGTGGCCCTGGTCATCGAATGCAAGCCGCGCGGCGGTTCAGAAGAAGAGATCGCAAAGAGGATCGACGTCGTGAAACGCAATGTCAACGTGGCGATATCGACCGGTCACGGCATCCGTGTCGACGATCTCGTGCTGGTTGCGCCCGGTTCGATCCCGATCACCACCAGCGGCAAGATCAGACGCAATGCGTGTGCCCAGTTGTACCGAGAAAACCAGCTGACGCGAATCGGCTAGCCGGCAACGGTGCCCCCACTAGGACTCGAACCTAGGACCTGCGGATTAAAAGTCCGTAGCTCTACCAACTGAGCTATAGGGGCAGCGACGCACAAGGATACTGGGTCCTCGTTTGAGGATTCGGTCCCCGGTGCCCTAAGCTGACGTGGCTCCAACGAACCATGTTGCGAGTACCCCGGAGTGATTCGGTTCTGGCCCCCATCGTCTAGTGGCCTAGGACGCCGCCCTTTCACGGCGGTAGCACGGGTTCGAATCCCGTTGGGGGTACGCGCGTCGCGGCAACGCGGAGCGGTGGTAAAGCAAGGCCCTGTGGCGCAGTTGGTTAGCGCGCCGCCCTGTCACGGCGGAGGTCGCGGGTTCGAGTCCCGTCAGGGTCGCCACCACGGCGAGGCACACGGTGCCTTCCGGCCAGGTAGCTCAGTCGGTATGAGCGTCCGCCTGAAAAGCGGAAGGTCGCCGGTTCGATCCCGGCCCTGGCCACCAAGGTTTGTACAGTTCAACGGCCATGGTTTCCAGCGTGGTCTGCAGTGGGCGGACGTCGCGATGAACTTGAGCGAACAGTAGTGAAAACGACGTCGTTTCCTTCATTCGGATAGAGGTCGTCGCCGATGCTCGCGTCCCCAGCCGCTGACGCCGACGGCCTGCTTAGCCGGCGAGGCCCTGCTAATGGCCCGCGCTGCGGGCCAGATCGACAGGGCCCCCGTTGCGAGCCAGATCGACGACGTACTGATTGACGAAGGTCCCCGCCGGCGGATCGCCTTTGTCGCATGATCCGTCGGATTCACCGGGACGCTTGATCCACAAGTAGGCGTCGGCGTGTCCGCCCCCGGTAGCCGTGGTGGGCGGAGTGCCCAGTGCTCGCCCGCCGGGGTTGCACCAGTCGAGCTTCGAGGCGGGCGCGGGCCCGGCGCCGTTGCGCGACGTGTCGATCACGTAGTGCGAACCATTTGTGTGGGCCGAAATTGCTTCGCCGTAAGCGGTTTCGTCCTCGGTGGTGAAGAAGTTCGCAACGTTGAGGCTGAAACCCCGCGCGTGGCCGACACCGGCCTTATTGAGCCTGTCAGCCATGTCCTCGGCGCTGTGCCATCGCACATGACCACCGTCGACATACACGGCTGTTGCCGGGTTGCGCGTCAGCGTGTCGACGGCGTAGTGGATCAAGTCGTAGCGTTCTTGGCGCTGGTCCCCCGACAGGCAGTCAGCCATGGCGAGCGCATCGGGTTCGACGATGACCGCAGCCCGTGACGCGCCAATTTGGGATGCGATGTTGTCGATCCACCCGCGATAGGCGTCGCCGGACCCCATGCCACCCGCAGCGAAGCTGCCACAGTCGCGGTGCGGAATGCCGTAGACCGTGAAAACCGGCAGGGCCCCCGCAGCCGCCGCGTCGCCGGTGTACTTCGCCACTGTCGAAGCCGAAGAGCCTGGGACGATCCAGTACGCCTGCGGCGTGTTGGCGACCGCGGTCAACTCAGGGCTGGGCGGATCGGCATGCTGCGCAGCGCGCATAGCCGCCGACGTGGGGTTGACGTAGAAGGGCATGCCAGCCAGCGGGTTGGCGTCGTCGGCCAACCGCACCACCGGCGCGCGGTCGACGGGCGCCGGGTCGGCAAGAAAACCCATGCCGGCAACGGCCACAAAAGTTAGGAAGGGGGCGATCGAGCGTGCGACTGCGCCAGCAACTGAGAAGATCACATCTGGAAAACTAGTGCGCCCGAACTTCGAGCGCCAATCGACCCCGGCAGATGATGGCGCGGCGTCTTGTCGAAGGGCCGGGAGCTAGTTCTGCCAGTCGTTGGAGCCGTCGTGCCTGGAGTAGGTGCCGCCGCTGGAGTTGGTCACCACGATGGGATCACCGGCGTTGAAGTTGTCGAAGAACCATTTCGCGTTGGTAGGGCTGATGTTGATGCAGCCATGACTGACGTCGCGCTTGCCCTGGTCATCCACCGACCATGGGGCGCTGTGTACGAAGTCGCCGCTGTCATCGAACCGGACGGCTAGCTCGACCGTTGTCTTGTATCCGTACGCCGAGCTGACCGGAACGCCGTAGGTCGAGGAATCCATGACTACCGAGGGCATCTTCTCTTGGACGTAGTAGGTGCCGTTTGGGGTTTGGTGGCCGCCGGCTGCCATCCCCATCGACATGGGGATGGTCTTCTCCACGGCCCCATTGCGGGTGACCGTCAGTTGGTGCGTGGCGTCGTTAGCCGTAGCCACCAGGCTGTCACCCGTCTGGAAGCTGGACACCGTGCCACCCGCATCGACGGTCACCGCGGTGTGCGCGGGCCAGAAGCTCAGTGGGCGCCAGCGCAGCTGCGTGGGCTTCATCCAATAGAACTTGCCGGGAACCGGCGGGACCGACGAGATGTGAACGGCGCTTTCGGCTGCACCGGAGTCATCGACGAGCCCCGGGAAGTTGATGATGATCGGCTGGGCCACACCGACCGTCGAGCCGTTGGCAGGGACGAACCTCGGCGGCCCGAATGGCGCCGCGCCGGTGAATGGTGTCGGGTTCTGCCCCGCACCAGGGCCCGCATCAACTGGTGCCGCCACTGGCGGCGGCGCAGGCGGGCCCGCGGGTGGCGCGACAACCCCTGGATCGCCGGGAGCCGGATCCGGATCCGCCAGCGCGGAACCCGCACTCAGCACCAGCACCCAGCCCAATATCGACGCCACTCCGGCTGCCTTCAGAGCGGCGAACAGGCTTACCCTCGTCCAGCCCGACATATACATCCCCTCCAGCCGCTTTCTGGAAACAGTCTCGCATAGCGGCCAGGCCATGCCTTTGACGGCGGTAGCCGCGCGCCCGACGCCGACGAGTACAGACCAGATTTTGCGCGAAGCCCCACGACTTCCGCCGCGCTAGTCGAATTCGATGGGCAGACTCTTCGGCCCGCTCAGGCTGACGATCGGTTTCCAGGGCACCGGGCCGGCAATTCGCGGGTTGCGCAGTCGCCCGGTCATAACATTCAGCGCTTCGGCGATCTCCCGCCTGGCCAGATTGGCTCCCAGGCAGTAGTGCACGCCGCCACCAAAGGTCAATATCGCCGGCGCCCCCTCGCGGGTGATGTCGACACGATCCGGATCGTCGTAGACGGTCGGATCGCGATTGGCCGCAAAGGTATTCATCAGCACCATGGTTCCGGCCGGGAAGAGATAGCCGTCGAGCTCCACGTCGTCGACCACGAGGCGCAGTGTCCCGCCCGCGATTGGCGAGTGACGCATGGTCTCCTCCACCGCGTGCATGGCCAACTCGGGATCGTCCCTGAGCAGCTCCCACTGATCGGGGTGCTCGCAGAGCACCTGCACGGACGCGGCCACTTGGTTGCGGGTGGTGTCGGTTCCCGCCAGCAGCAGGCCGCCCGCGAGCATGCGTAGTTCGGCGGCATCGAGCCGATCCCCGTCGTCCTCGGCGCGGATGAGGTCGGAGAGCAGGTCGTCGGTAAGGCTGCGGCGACGATGGGCGACCATGTCGTCGACGTAGTCGTCGAGCTCGCCCCAAGCCCGCATGACGGCAGGCTGGAGGGCCTGGATGTCGGCGGAGAGGGTGAATGCTCGAAAGATGTCGTCGGCCCACAACGAGAACCGCTGCCAATCTTCGCGGGGTGCGCCGAGTAGCGCGCAGATGATCGGGACAGGGTAGGGGCGCGCGATGTCGGCGACCACGTCACAGCGGCCGCTGTCGGCGACCTTGTCGACCAGATCGTTCATCACGTCGACCATGGCGTCGTGCAGGCGCGCAACCGTTCGAGGGGTAAACGCCCTAGAGCACAGACCGCGTAACCGACGATGCGTCTCACCCTCCACACAGAGCAAGCTGTTGATCACCTTGTCCCACAACGGACCCGAGGTGACGCCCTGAGCCTGCAGAACTATGCCGGGCGGGATCTGGAACCGGTCGTCGCGCAGCACGGCGCGGACGAGCTGGTAGGAGAGCACTTCTGGTCCCAACGGACCTATCGCGATGGGCGCCTGCTGTTGCGCTGCCCGGAAGCGGGGATAGACCGCTGCGGGGGTTTCGTCGACGCTGTAGCTCAGCGTGGGCAGATCGGCGTCGAAAACACTGGGTGGAGCGGTACCGACGGTCATGACCGTCTCCTTTGACGCGTCCGACAGGCTTTCGTCAGCATAAGTCGGGCTTTCGCACCCGCTCGAAAACGCCGGTAAACTACAGGCATGTAATGCGGCGTGACGTGGGCGCAGGCCGCCCTCGCCGGCAGAAGGAACGGCCATGGACCCACTCAAGATATGCAGTGTTGAATTCGACGATCGCGATCCTTATCGAGCGACGTTCAACGTCCACCTGTCCCGCGATATGACGGATTTCGAACGCCAGGCGCTGCCGCCGCTGCTCTCCTCGGGCTTTTCTCCGTCGGAGGCCCGGGGTTCCGCGGTGGTGGCGATCAGAAACGCGACGATCACGATGATCGAAGACCACCGAGACCTGCTGAAGCAGATCGTGGCCGAGGCCGAAACACTGGCCAGGACAATGGAACACGAGCAGCATGCGGTCGCCGCTCAGATCGCGGCCCGAGTCGAGGGCGTCCAACAACGCGCCGCGGCCATCGACTGGAGCTGACGAGGGCGGCGGCGGCCGCATACTGAAGCCATGGCCGCACTCGCATTTCGGCTCCTCGCTGCCCTTGCTCTGCTCTTTGCGATGAGCGGCGGCGTGCGCGCGAATGCCGACGTGCCACCGCTGAGCCCCGAAGCGCGCGCAGCGGGATTCGTCGACGTGCGCTCCGTTGTCCCCAACGCGCTGATCGACCTGCGTTATGCGACGCCGAACAACTTCACCCATACGCAGCTCTACCCGGCCAATGCTCGCTGCCTGGTACACGAATCGATGGCTCCGGGGCTGGCTACTGCTGCGAAGGTGCTTGCCTCGCACGGGGACGTGCTCGTGTTTTGGGACTGCTATCGGCCGCACGACGTACAGGTCAAGATGTTTGACATCGTGCCGAACCCGGCGTGGGTCGCCAAGCCCGGCAACTATGCGAAGAGCCACGAATCGGGCCGCTCGGTCGATGTGACGCTGGCCGACGTGTCCCAGCAGTGTCCGCGATGCCTTGTCGACATGGGCACTGAATTCGACGACTTCTCGCCGAGGGCAACAGCTTTCGCCACCGACGGTGTCAGCGCCGCCCAGCAGGCCAACCGAGGCCGATTGCGCGATGCCATGAGCGCCGGCGGCTTATCCGTGTACTCGGGTGAATGGTGGCATTTCGACGGCTCGGGCGCCGGGGCCCAGCGGCCGATCCTCGTCGTCCCAGTCAACTAATGTGTCTCACAATATGAGACACATGTTTCGCATTCTGAAATAGACGGCGGTAGCCTTGAGGTCGAACAGGATTCGATCCCAAGGAGGTCGCACCATGACCGCTGAATACCAGGCCGTCTACACCCACGGGCATCACGAGTCGGTGCTGCGGGGACATCGCGTTCGCACCGCGGAAAACTCCGCGGGCTACCTGCTGCCGCATCTGCGGCCGGGACTGTCCGTGCTCGACGTCGGCTGCGGCCCCGGGACCATCACCGTCGACCTGGCCGCCCGGGTCTCACCCGGGCAGGTCACCGCCATCGAGATGACCGAGGATGCTTTGGATTTGGCGCGCACCGAGGCGCAGACGCGTGGCCAGTCGAACATCGACTTCGTGACGTCGGACGTGCATGCTCTCGACCTGCCCGACGACACCTTCGACATCGTCCACGCCCATCAGGTGCTGCAGCACGTGGCCGACCCGGTGCAGGCGCTGCGCGAGATGCGGCGGGTGTGTAAGCCGGGCGGCATTGTCTCCGCGCGTGACGCGGACTACGCGGGGTTTACCTGGTTCCCGCAGCTTCCCCCGCTGGACCGGTGGATGACGCTGTACTGCGCGGCGGCGCGGGCCAATGGCGGCGAACCCGATGCGGGCCGGCGGTTGTTGTCCTGGGCTCAGCACGCCGGGTTCGACGACATCACGCCGACCGGCGGCCTGTGGTGTTTCGCCACGCCGGAGACCCGCGACTGGTGGGGCGGGATGTGGGCAGACCGGATCGTCGAGTCGGCCCTGTCGCGACAGCTGGTCGAGTCGGAGATGGCCACCGCCGGGGAACTCGACGAGATCGCCTCGGCGTGGCGGGACTGGGCTGCCGCCCCGGACGGCTGGCTGGCTATCCCGCATGGCGAGATTCTCTGCCGCGGCTAGCCGTCGCTTGGGCGTATCACCTGGTCACGCCGGCGATATTGGCATTCTCTTTTTTTGCAAGTACGTTATCGTCTGAAAGATAACTGCACTCTGGCTGGCAGTCCTCATCGACCAGGGAGGGAAACGTGCGTCTCGGAGTAATGATCGGCGCCGAGCGTGGCGATTCCGCACGCAAGGTTTCTCGGATGCTCGCCGATATCGAGTGGGCCGAGAACGCGGGCATGGACACCGCGTGGATTCCTCAGGTGCCCAACGACTTTGATGCGTTACTGGCTGTCGCGCTGATGGGTACCCGCACCACCCGCATCGAACTGGGCACCGCGGTCGTCCCGCTGCAGGCGCAGCATCCGATTGCGTTGGCGCGTCAGGCGTTATCGACGCACGCCGCCACCGGAGGCCGGTTGGCACTGGGCGTCGGGCCGTCGCACCACTGGATCATCCAGGACATGCTGGGCCTGCCCTATGAGAAGCCGGCCGGTTACACCCGCGACTACCTCGAAGTGCTGCACGCCGCGTTCGCCGGGCCCGGGCCGGTCGACGTCGAGAACGAGCACTTCACCGTGCACAACCCGCTGGATCTGGCTCCGGTGGCGCCGCTGCCGGTGTTCGTCGCCGCGCTCGGCCCGGTGATGTTGGCTCTGGCCGGTGAACATGCCGACGGAACGGTGCTGTGGATGGCCGACGAGCGGGCCGTGTCGAACCACGTCGTGCCGCGGATCACCAAGGCGGCCGACAACGCCGGGCGGCCCGCGCCGCGCATCGTCGCCGGAATACCCGTATGCCTCTGCGCGGCAAATGAAGTCGACGCTGCCCGCGAGCGAGCCAACCGGATCCTCGGCGAAGCGGAGGTGTCGCCGAATTATCAGCGGCTGCTGGACTACGGCGATGCCCGCGATGTCGGCGATATCTGCGCGGCCGGCGACGAGGCGGCCATTCTGGCGCGGATGCGCCGATTCGCCGACGCCGGGGTAACCGACCTGTCGGTGCGGCTGCTGCCGATCGGCGAGAACCGCGACGAGCTGGTCGCCTCCAAACGGCGCACCCGCGAGGTCATTTCGGAGCTGGGCGCCCAACTTCGCTGATCACGCCGGCGCGGTCATGTGAGACCCGGCGAGCTTGCGAAAGGCCGCGACCAGTCGGCTGCGATCGTCGGCACGGCACGCCACGACGACATGGCTGGGCTCGACGCCCTCAATAGGGATCGTGGTCAGGTCGGGCCGCATTGCGGTGCCGTGTGAGCCGGCAATGATCGCCACGGCCTGTCCGGCGGCGATTACTTCGAACTTGTCCTCGAGCGCGTCGATGAACGGCCCATCGGGGGCGCGTCGCCCGTCGGGACGCGGATCGACTCGCCAAAAGGCGCTCCACGACGGGTCGGAATCTCGGATCCGCGGCATCGGCTCGTCGGCGATGTCGTCGAGGGTGATCGACGCCTTGCCTGCCAGGCGATGGGTCAACGGCTGGGTGGCGATTTCGGTATTGGTATCGACCAGCTCGACACGATCGCCCCGGCCCTGACCGGACTGGCTTAGCCCCGGGACGGGTTGGTGTAGACGCGGACCGGCGTGATCAAGACCGCGGTGCGACGCTCTTCGCGCATCACCCGGTCATAGGTGTCCCAATCGTCGTGGGTGCCGCCGGCCGCAGTGAAGATCTCGCGCAGGAGCACCCGCAGCCGCTCCTCGTCGACGTCGGGGTGGGGGTCGTCGGGACCGATCAGTTGGGCCGTTCCCTCGACGGTGGCCCACTGCCAGCCCGCACGGGCGGTGACGGCGGTGCGCGGATCCGCGCGTAGGTGGGCCAATTTGCGGGCTCCGCCGATGGCGACCAGCGCGACCACCGGCTCGTTTGTCAGCGGATGGGCAAACACTCCGGCGTTGACGACCGACGCCTGAGCGCTACCGTCGCGACGTAGCGTGGTGAAGACGACGAGCCCTTGATCTTTGGCGGCGAGCTCAGCGAAGGCCGGCAGATCGGTCATGGGTGTGATTTCCTTCCGGTCGGATTGTGCATTTCAGCCCCGGGACGCCTCGTTCCATTCCCGACCTGCGGAAAGTGTTGCCGTGCAGCGCTACTCGTACTCCACCAGGACCGACGGAGTGTCAGGCACGGCCTGGCAGGTCAGGATGTAGCCGTCGGCGATCTCGTCGTCCTCGAGCACGTCGTTGGTGCGCATGGTGGCGGCCCCCTCGACGAGCTTGGCCATGCAGGTGCCGCAGTTACCGGCTTCGCAGCTGAACGGTGGCGACAGGCCCGCCCGCCGTGCGCTCTCCAGCAGCGTCTCGCCGGGAACCTGCGGCACCGACGCCTTCTTGCGGTCCAGTCGGATGGTCACGGTGCCGCCCTGCTCAGCGCGACTCTCGGCGGCCGCGGGCGCGGGCGTCTTGACCGGCGGCGACGCGTCGAAGTCCTCGACGAGGACGGTCGCGCCCTCCGGCAGCGCGGATCGCACCACAGTCATGAATCCCTCCGGCCCGCAGACGTAGCAGTCGGCATCTGTATCCGCGCCGATGAATTTCTCGACGCCGGCCGAATCCAGCAGCCCGTGCTCGGCGTCGATGTTCCGGTCCACTGAGAACCGGCCGGGGTATCGCTCGATCAGCTCATCGATCGCGGCCTCGAAGATCACCGAGGCCCGGTCCCGGTCGGCGCACAGAACCCGCACCGTGCGGTCGGTGCTGGCGAGGGCGCTCTTGGCCAGCGACAGGATTGGTGTGACACCGCTGCCGCCGGCGAAGGCCAGCAACGGAGCCTGTGTCGGCCTCAACACGAAGGTTCCGGCCGCCCGCGTCATGGTCAGCTCGTCACCCTCGACGACGTTGTCGATGATCCAGTTCGACACCTTGCCGCGGGTCACCCGTTTGACCGTGGTCATCACCTCGGTGTCGGTCTCCGGTGCGCTCGACATCGAATACGAGCGGTACAGCTCTTCGCCGTCGACGGTCACCTTGAAGGTGCAGAACTGTCCGGCGCGATAGGAAAACGGCTGCTCCTCGGGGGCGAGCACGTAGGTACGGCTGTCGGCGGTCTCCTTGACGATCCGGGTCACCGTGGCCCGATGGAACACGTGGCGCTCCGCCATCCCTGCACCTTCCACACTTGCGTTCTTCCCTTCAGAGAATACTATTCTCTCAAAACGATAGGATGTTCTCAATGTCTCCGACCGCGCTGGTATTCGAGGAGCGGCGCTACACGCAGCCGCAGCTCGAGGCGTTGGCGGACGGGCTGGCCGCAACTTTGCGCGGGCGCGGCGTGACCGCCGGCGGGCGGGTCGCGTTGATGGCGTCGAATCGTCCGGAATTCGTCGTCGCCCTGCACGCGATCTGGCGGCTCGCCGCGGTCGTCGTGCTGATCAGCCCGGCGTGGAAGCGTCACGAGGTCGAGCACGCACTGGCGTTGACGAACCCGTCGCACGCTGTCGGCGACCACGACGTGCTGTCGGGTTTGATGCCGATGCTCCATCTCGACGAACCCATCGTCGCGGGCGAGCCGGAGTTCAGCGACGCTCCTCCGCCGGATGCCGATGCGGTATTGGCGTTCAGCTCGGGTACGACGGGTCTGCCGAAAGCGGTTCGGCACACTCATCGCTCGCTACAGGCCGCCGTCGGGCATTGGCGCGAGGCGATGGGTTTGACTGCGCGCGATCGCATTCAGATCGCCACTCCGCCGTCGCACATTCTCGGACTGCTCAACATCATGACGGCGTTGCAGACCGGTGTGTGGATGCGCTTGCATCGCCGATTCGATGTGGATCGAATGTTGCAGCACATCCAAGACGATCGGATAACGGTGGAGATGGCTGTCGCGCCAATCGCTTTGGCCATCGCCTCGAACCCGCATCTGGAATCCTACGATCTCTCGTCGCTGCGGTTCATCATGTGGGGAGCGACGCCGGTCAGCGCGAGCGTCGCCGAGACCGTCACCCGTCGGACCGGCGTCGGGTGGGTTCCGGCGTACGGGACCACCGAGTTGCCGGTCATCGCCTGCAATCCGCTCGACGGCGCGCGACTCGACTCCGTCGGCCGGCCGGTACCGGGCGTGCAGGTGCGAGTTGTCTCGTTGCAGACCGGCGAGCAGGTCGGACCCGGTGAGGTCGGTGAGATCCAGGCGCGGGCCGATTCGCTGATGGCCGGCTACCTGCCGTGCGAAGCGACGCGAGACGTCTTGTGCGACGGCTGGTATCGGACCGGTGACGTCGGCTACCTGGACGCTGGTGGCTGGCTGCGGATCACCGATCGGTCCAAAGAGATGATCAAGGTGCGCGGCTTTCAGGTCGCGCCCGCCGAGATCGAGGCCGTCCTGCACGGTCATCCCGCCGTCGAAGACTGCGCGGTGTTTGGTATCCCCGACGGCGCGGACGGGGAATCGGTCGTCGCAGCGGTTGCAACCCGTGAGCCGGTCGACGCCGCCGAGCTCAGCGCACGGGTCGGTGAGCGTCTCGCGTCCTACAAACGTCTGAGTCGTGTCGTGTTCGTGCCCGAAATACCTCGGCTGCCTTCCGGAAAGGTGCTGCGCCGAGTTCTCAAGGAGCGCTATGGATGTACGTCTGACAGCTGAACAGCAACAACTGCGTGACGCCGCCGCGAAACTATCTGATGACCTCGGACCGGGATCGGTGCAAGACCTCACCGACGACGGGCGAATCAGCAAGCTCGACAAGCAGATCCATCAGACGGGCTGGCGATCGCTGCGCTCCGATGGCGCCTCCGGTGTGGAAGTGGCCATCGTCGCTGAGGAGTTCGGCCGCGGTTTGGTCGACGCCCCGTTCCTCGGTCCGGTGCTCGCGGACGATTTGGCCCGCCAAGTCGGCGACAACGGCTCTGGGTCGACGATCGCGTTGGCCGGTCACGTGATTGACGCGCGAGGCTACCGGCGTGCGTTGACGTTGGACGGCACGACAGTGTCAGCCGTCGATGTGGGCGCTCCCCGCGATGCGGTCGACCTGACCAGGGCTGCGGCGGATGTCAACGGAACGGCAACCGCCGTCGGCGATCTGGGCTCCGACGCCGTCCAACGCTGGCTGGCACTCGCGTTGGCGACCACGTCTGCTGACCTGGTCGGCACGGCCCGCGGTGCGCACACGCTGGCGTGTGATTACGCGAAAATCCGTGAGCAGTATGGCAAGTCGATCGGCTCGTACCAAGCTATCGCGCACCTGCTCGCGGAAAGTCTGGCCCTGATCGAAGGCTCGGTGAGCATCTTGCGGCACGCCGCCTGGGCGGTCGACGAGTTGGACCCAGCCGAGGCGATCCGCGCCGGTCAGTTCGCAAAGGTCTACTGCGCGCGGGCCGCGCGGACGGTGTGCGAGACCGCCATTCAGGTACACGGCGGCATCGGCAACACCTGGGAATGCCTGGCGCACGTATACCTGCGCCGCGCGCTGACCTCGACGCAATTGTGGCCCGTCAAGCTGGAGGAGATCACCGTTGGACTTCCGTGACTCGCCCGACGAAGCCGCCTTCCGGGATCGGCTCAGATCCTGGCTTTCGTTGCACGCCAAAGAGTTTCCGAGCTCAGGTGACGAGTATTGGGCCCGGCAAGGCGAATGGCACAGTGCGCTGTACGAGGGCGGCTTCTTCGGGCTGTCCTGGCCGCGGGAGTACGGCGGGCAGGAATTACCTCCGGTGTATGACGTCATCCTCGACGAAGAGCTGGCGCGTGCCGAGGCACCGCCGCGGCCCAGCCTGGGCTATCTGGTCGCCGGCCTGAGCCGGCACGGCAGCAAGGAGCTGTGCACTCGCTTCCTGCCCGGAATGATCAACGGTTCCGAACGGTGGTGTCAGGGTTTCAGCGAGCCGGGGGCGGGCTCCGATCTCGCATCGCTGACGACGACCGCTACCCGCGATGGCGACAACTACCTCATCAACGGACACAAGATCTGGACCAGCTACTCCGATGTCGCGGACTGGTGTCTGCTGCTGGCTCGCACCGATCCCGAGGCCAAGCGGCACCGGGGCATCTCGGCGTTCGTCATCCCGATGAAACAGCCTGGCGTGCAACAGCGTCCGCTGCAGATGATCAACGGCGTGACCACCGAATTCGGTCAAGTGCTGTTCGACGGTGCGACGGTGCCGGTCGAGAACATGGTGGGCGCCCCCGGCGAGGGGTGGCCACTTGCCATGACAGTGGTCGGCCATGAGCGTGAGCCGTCCACGCTGGGCTACGCGGCCCGCTACGGCAAGCTGGTCCGCCAGTTGGCCGCGCGCGCCGGCGGCTCGGCGAATGAGGAACTCGCCTGGGCGGCGGTACAAACGGAGATGTTGACCCACCACGTCCGGCGGCGGCTGTCCGAGCAACTCGACGGGGTGACTCATACCTCGGACGGATCTCTGGACAAGTTGCTGATGACCTGGGTGGAGCAGTCCGTCGGCCATGCTGCGTTGGCAGTGGGCGGCATTGACGATCCACATCTGCTCAGCGCCTACCTCTATAGCCGCGCGCAAAGCGTCATGGGCGGCACATCGCAGATCCAGAAGAACATCATCGCCTCACGAATCTTGGGATTGGGAGCCTGACGTGTACGACATGCCAACCGAAATCGACGTTCAGGCCGATGGCCCGCTGCGGATCATCACGTTGAACCGGCCCGAATCGCTCAACTCGGTCAACGACGCCCTGCACCATGGTCTGGCGAAGTTGTGGCAGCGGATGAGCGACGACCAAAGCGCCCGCGCCGCGGTGATAACCGGTGCGGGACGCGCATTTTCGGCCGGCGGTGACTTCGTCTATCTGAACGAATTGGCGGGAGACGCGGCACTGCGCGCCAAGACTATCGCCGACGGGCGCGAGATCGTGCTGGGCATGGCGCGCTGCCGGATTCCGGTGGTGGCCGCGGTCAACGGGCCGGCCGTCGGGCTGGGCTGCAGTCTGGTCGCGTTGAGCGACATCGTCTACATCGCCGAAGACGCTTATCTCGCCGACCCGCACGTGCAGGTGGGATTGGTGGCCGCTGATGGCGGACCGCTGACCTGGCCACTGCACATCAGCTTGTTGCTGGCCAAGGAGTACGCGCTGACCGGCGCCCGGATCTCCGCCGCGCGAGCGGTCGAACTGGGCTTGGCCAACCACGCGGTGGCCGATCCGGTCGCCGAGGCATTGAAAGCCACGAAGAAGATCCTCGAACTTCCGCAGCAGGCGGTTGAAAGCACCAAACGCGTCCTCAACGTGCACCTCGAGCGCGCGGTGCTGGCCACCATCGACTACGCGTTGTCCGCGGAGAACCAGTCCTTTCAGACCGAGGACTTCCGCTCGATCGCGGCCAAGTTGGCGGCCGGCAAGAACTGACCGGCGAGCCACACCTGCCCTCGCGCGGCGGGGGATCGCCGACATGCCCGCCTCCGAGCGACAACGCCGGCTCACCGCGAAAGGCGCGCCCGAATTATCGCTCAGAGGCGGGCAACTCGGGCCTCGCCCATTTCAGGTAATGCTGTGGCGGATGTGACCCCGGCGATTATTTCGGCGGGAAGCGCAGTGCGCCGTCCAGCCGGATGACCTCGCCGTTGAGGTAATCGTTTTCGACGATGCTCTGCACGAATGCGCCGTATTCGGCGGACCGGCCCATCCGCTTGGGGAAGGGGACCTGCGGGCCCCAGTAGGCCTCGAGTTGGTCGCCTGCCTTGCCATAAGCGGGAGTCAGGAACGTGCCGGGCGCGATCGTGACGACGCGGATCCCGAGCGGCGACAGGTCGCGGGCGGCGACCAGCGTCATGCTGACGACACCGCCCTTGGCTGCCGCGTACGGCAGCTGGCCGATCTGGCCCTCGTAGGCGGCGATCGATGCGGTGTTGATGATGACGCCACGCGCACCCTCGTCGACCGGTTCCTGACGTGCGATGGCCGCGGCGGCCAGGCGCAGCACGTTGAACACGCCGGTCAGGTACACGTCGATCGTCGTCTTGAAGCCGTCCAGGTCCAGCGGTGAACCGTCTTTGCCGATCAGGCGCCCGCCGCTCGCTGGCCCGCCGTGCGCGTCCACTGAGATACGCAGCGGCCCAAGCGATTCCGCCTCGGCCAACGCCGCGTTCACGTCTTCGGTGTTGGTCGCGTCGGTGCGGACGTAGCGGGCATCGAGCTCATCGGCCAGCGCCTTGCCCTTCTCGTCGGCCAGATCGGCGATAACCACCTTGGCCCCTGCGGCGTGCAGTCGGCGAACCGTGGCCTCGCCCAGGCCGCCCGCGCCGCCAACGACGATGGCCGAACTCCCGCTGATCTGCATTGCTGTTTCCCTTCTTGCAACTCATACTCTCGTGTTGAGAGAAGAGTATTCTCAAATCGCCCGGGGCGCCTCGGGTCCCTGTTCTGCCGGCGCTCCCTTCGGCGGCGGGATGGGTTCGGCTACCGTCATCGACGTACCTGCCTAGGGAGTCCCATGTCATCGCGATCAACGAACAACGAAGTTCTGGTCATCATCGGTGTCGGCGGTATGGGGGTGTCGGTCGCCCGCCGCAGCGGAGCGGGCCGGACCATCGTGCTGGCCGACATCAATGCCGACGGCTTGAACGCCGCGGCCGGTGCCCTCACCGAAGACGGCCATCAGGTGCTGACCCGACAGGTCGACGTCACCTCGCGCAGTTCGGTGGCCGCAGTGGCCGAGACAGCCCAGGCGGCCGGCCGGGTCACGGCGGTGGTGCACACCGCGGGGCTTTCGCCGCAACAGGCATCCGCTGAGGCGGTGCTTGCCGTCGACCTGCTGGGTGTCGCGCTGAGCATCGACGAATTCGGCCGAGTGATCGAGCCTGGCGGCGCCGGGGTGGTCATCGCCAGCATGGCCGGCCACATGCAGCCCGCGCTGGCTCCGGAGCTCGAGCGGCAGCTCGCGAGCGTGCCCGCCGAGGAACTGCTCGGCCTCGAGGCCTGCTCGAAGATCACCAGCAGCCAGATGGCGTATCCGTTCGCCAAGCGGGCCAACCAGATTCGGGTGGCCGCGGCAGCCGGAACCTGGGGTGAACGTGGCGCCCGGATCAACTCCATCAGCCCCGGTGTCATCTCGACGGCGATGGGGCGGCTGGAACTCGACAGCGAATCGGGCGCGCTGATGCGGGCGATGGTCGAGAACTCGGGCCTGCGGCGTCTCGGCACACCCGAGGACATCGCGGCCGCCACCGAGTTCCTGCTCGGGCCCTCAGCGTCATTCGTCACCGGTACCGATCTACTGGTCGACGGCGGAGTGGTCGCAGCGATCACCACCGGGACAATCGATCTGGCCAAAGCACTCGCCGAGCGTTGATCTCTGGTGTTGCATGAATCCATGACGCGCACTGCCGATCAGCTGGTCACCGAATTCTGCAAACTGTGGTCGTCGCCCGACCCGGAAGAGCTGGCCGGGTACTTCACCGAGGACGCCGTCTACCACAACATTCCGATGGATCCTGTGCAGGGCCGTGAGGCGATTGCGCAGTTCATCGCCGGATTCGTCGCCGCGTTCGACGGCATCGACTTCAACGTGCACCGGCAGGTCAGCGACGGCGCGGTTGTGATGAACGAACGCACCGATGTGATGCACCGCAAGGATGGCGGAGAGATCCCGCTACCGGTGATGGGTGTCTTCGAGGTACGCGACGACCGCATTGCGGTGTGGCGCGACTACTTCGACATGGCGGCAATCACCAAGGCGTTCAGCTAGTCGACCGACTTCCCGGTCGCCGCGGCGTAGCCCGCGCGGTAGCCGAAAACCATTGCCGGACCGATGGTTCCGCCGGCACCGCCATAGGCGCGTCCAGTCACCCCACCCATCGCGTTGCCCGCGGCGAACAGGCCCGGGATGGGCGCACCGCTGACATGCAGGACGCGTCCGTCGCGGTCGGTGCGCGGTCCGCCCTTGGTGCCCATCGCGCCCACCGACACCGGAACCGCGTAGAACGGCGCGGTGTCGACGGGGCCCAGCGTCTTGCCGGCCAATGTCGTTGCGTGCTCATCACCCCAGTAGCCGTCGTAAGCACTTGAGCCACGGCCGAAGTCGGGATCAGCGCCGTCACCGACGTGGTGGTTCCAGGCGTCGATGGTGCGGGTGAGCCCGTCGACAGCGATCCCGGTTTTGGCGGCCAACTCGGTGAGATCCGCCGATTCGCAGAACCAGTCCGGCACCGGTCCGTCGGGGTCGACGCCCAAGAACCCATAACGCTTGAGGTGTTGTGCATCGAACACCATCCAGGCCGGGTCGTTGACGTAGCCCGCACGTGGGTCGAGGTAGTGGAAGGCACCGGCCATCGAGTTGTAGTCGCAGGCCTCGTTGACGAATCGCTTGCCAAGCCGGTTGACGATGATGCTGCGCGGCCGAGTCCGTTCCAGTCGCACGCTGCGACTGCGTTGGTGCCCGTCGATTGTGTCGCCCGGGATCTGCACGATCGGCACCCACCATGCCTCGCCCATGTTGGCCAGGTCGGCGCCGTGCGCCATCGCCATGCGCAGTCCGTCACCGGTGTTATTGGGCGGCGAGACGGCACCGTGCATCGGGCCACGCAGAAAAGTGTTGACCAGCGCGGGATCCCATTCGAATCCACCCGTTCCCAGGATCACTCCACGACGAGCACGGACAGCCAACTGCTCACCCCCGGAGGCGATCCGGACTCCGACGATCGCGCCGTCTTCGGCGATCAATTCTTCGGCGCGGGCATCGGTATGGGGGATCACACCGGCATCGAGCAATCCCTTGAGCAGTCCGGCGATCAGCGCCGTGCCGGCCACGCACAGGTCGGCGTTCTGGTCGACCCCCGCATGCAGGCGGGCGCGGGTCTCGGCGTCGAATCCGACGTTGGACCAGTCCTGTGGAAACGAGGTGATCCGATCGCGCCACTCGCCGAGTTGATTCAGATCGAACGGAGCCGCGCTCAGCGAGCGACCGCCGCCGGGCTGGCCGCCGGGTAGCTCCGGCTTGTAATCCGGGAAACCAGTGGCGATCTCGAACCGCAGACTGCTGTGCGCCTCGATGAAGTCGAGCATCGCCGGACCGGTCCGTACGAACGTGTTGACGAGCGCATCGTCCATCGACCCGAGCGATTGCGCACGCAGATAGCTGAGCGCATCGTCGACGGTCAGCTCGCCGTCGGGGGAGCGTTTATGCGCAGGGATCCACACCACGCCGCCCGAAACCGCCGTGGTGCCACCGACAGTCGCAGCTTTGTCGTAGACCGCCACTGAGGCACCGCTTGCCGCGGCGGTCAGCGCGGCTGCCAGCGCGGCTCCGCCGCTGCCGAGTACGACGACGTCGACTTCATGATCCCAAGACGGCATAAAACTCTCTTCCTTCTTGCCCAGGGGTCAGTTCAAGATCGCCGATAATTCCTTGGCTGCCTTGATAACTGCATCCTTGCCGCGCATCACAACGTCTTCGCGGTGCGAGATCAGATTGATGCAGGCCGGCGGTGACGGCGGGTCGCGATGCACCGGGACTGCCAAACCATAGGTGTCCGGCTCGATCTCACCGTGGGTGATCACCCAGCCTTGCTCGCGGGCGCTCACGACCAGATCGCGTTCGTCCGGGCGCGGGGGCAGGCTGGCCAGTAGCGCGATACCCGCGGCGCCGCGATCGAGCGGGTAACGGCTGCCCTCGTGAAAGGCCAGCTGGTAGGGGACCTGCGTGGGGACGATCACCGCGATGGCCACCTGCTGGTCTCCCTCGGCCACCAGCAGCGACACCGTGGTGCCCAGCTCGTCAGCCAGCGCGCGCAGGATCGGCACGCTCAGCTGGCGGACGTTGCGGTCGAACGACGCACCGAGCAGCGCCAGCCCCGGGGCCGGTCGATAACGGCCGTCCTCGCCCTTGGCAATGAACCGGAACTGGGCCAGCGTCGCAAGCAGGCGATACGCGATGGTCCGGTGCACACCGACGCCGTCGGCCACCTGCTGCACGGTCATCCCCGCGGGAGCATCGGCCACCAACTGCAGAGCAGTGAGTCCCCGGGCCAGCGTCTGCGAGCCGGGTGCCGTCGTCGTAGGAACCTCGCGCATGTCAGCGCACCATCGCCGGGCCGGCCAACCCGAGTTGGGCCGTGCTTGACAGCGGACCGGCAGAGAGTGATGCTCTATACATAGTGCACATTGATGTGCGATTTTAGCACACACAGTTGGCGGGAAACGAGAACCAAATTTCCACTGGAACTACGCAGAGAGGAACCGGTGGCCGAACACGAGAGCGTGTGGAGTGACCTGCAGGGTGTGCCGTTCGTGCAGGGCTACCTGGACGCCGGTGGAGTCCGAACTCGCTACCTGCACGCCGGCGATCCGAGCAAGCCGCCGCTGATCCTGCTGCACGGCTCCGGTGGTCACGCCGAGGCATACGTCCGCAACCTGGAGGCGCACGCCGAGCACTTCTCGACCTGGTCGATCGACATGCTGGGCCACGGCTACACCGACAAACCCGGTCACCCGCTGGAAGTCCGCCACTACGTCGACCATTTGCTGGCCTTCCTCGATGCGATCGGCGTGGAGCGCGCCCACTTGTCCGGTGAATCGCTTGGCGGATGGGTGGTTTCTCGCGCCGCCGTCGACCACCCCGACAAAGTCAGCCGGCTGGTGCTCAACACCGCCGGTGGTTCGCAAGCCGATCCCGAGGTGATGAAGCGGATCATCACGCTGTCGATGGCGGCCGCCGAAAACCCGACCTGGGAAACCGTGCAGGCGCGGATCAAATGGTTGATGGCCGACAAGTCCAAGGACTACGACGACCTCGTCGCGAGCCGCCAGCGGGTGTACCGCCAGCCGGGCTTCGTCTCGGCGATGCGTGACATCATGGCGCTGCAAGACCCCGAGATCCGGGCCCGTAACATACTGGGCCCCAGCGACTATGGGTCGATCACCGCGCCAACGCTGGTGTTGTGGACCAGTGATGACCCGACCGCTGACGTGACCGAGGGCCGCCGAATCGCCGCGATGATCCCCGGTGCCCGTTTCGAAGTGATGTCCGGTTGTGGTCACTGGCCGCAGTACGAGGACGCCAAGACGTTCAATCGCCTGCATGTCGAATTCCTGCTGGGGCGTTGACGGTGGACGGTGACCAGGATGTGGATGTCGACGTTGTCGTTGTCGGCGCGGGGCCGGTTGGTCTGACCCTCGCCAATATCCTTGGCCTGCAAGGCGTCAGCACTCTGGTAGTCGAAGAACGCGACACGCTGATCGACTATCCCCGCGGCGTCGGGCTGGACGACGAGTCGTTGCGCACATTCCAGGCGATCGGCCTGGTCGAACACGTTCTGCCGCACACCGTGCCCAACCAGATTCTGCGATTTGTCGACGCCAAGCGCCGGATACTTGCCGAAATGGCCCCGCCCGACGCGCGTTTCGGCTGGCCCAAGCGCAACGGGTTCGTTCAGCCGTTGGTCGACGCCGAGTTGCTTCGTGGTCTCGAGCGCTTCGAGCACGTCGAGGTGCAGTGGGGGCGGCCCTTGACGTCGTACACCGAGACGGCCGATGCGGTCACCGTCGAACTCGACGGCGAGGGTGGGCCGAAGACCGTGCTGACCCGCTACGTGGTCGGCTGCGACGGTGGCCGGAGCGCCACTCGCCGGCTGATGGGGGTGTCGTTCGACGGCACCACTTCGCCGACCCGCTGGCTGGTCGTCGACATCGCCAACGATCCGCTCGGCCATCCCAACAGTGAAGTCGGCGCCGACCCGGCACGCCCCTACGCCTCGATCTCGATCGCGCACGGAATTCGCCGGTTCGAGTTCATGATTCACGCCAACGAGACCGATGAGCAGGCCGAAGATCCGGCCTTCCTCACCCGGATGCTGTCGTCGATGGTGCCGCATCCCGACCGCGTCGACGTGATCCGCCACCGGGTGTACACCCATCACTCGCGGATCGCCGGCGCATTCCGCCGCGGCCGCCTGCTGCTGGCCGGCGATGCCGCGCACCTGATGCCGGTGTGGCAGGGACAGGGCTACAACAGCGGAATCCGCGACGCGACGAACCTGGGCTGGAAGCTTGCCGCCGTGGTGAACGGCTACGCCGAGGACGCGTTGCTCGACACCTACGACGTCGAACGTCGCAAGCATGCCCGGGCGATGATCGACCTGTCGACGATGGTGGGCCGCGTCATCTCGCCGACCAACCGACGGGTGGCTGCGGCTCGGGACCTGTTGGTGCGGTCCGCGTCAATTGTGCCCTCGCTCAAGCGATATGTGCTTGAGATGCGATTCAAGCCGATGCCGCGCTACGAGCAGGGCGCCGTCGTGCACCCCGAGCCGCAGCGGGACGATTCGCCCGTCGGGACGCTGTTCGTCCAACCCCGGGTGGATACCCGAGAGCAGCAGAACGTGCTGTTCGACGACGTTGTCGGCGGCTGGTTCGCCGTCATGTGCTGGAACAACAAGCCGCGGGAAATACTGGGCGCCAAGGCATTTGCGGATTGGCATGCGCTGGGCGCCAAGCTCGTCGCCGCCCGGCCGTTGACCCAGCTGCACTGGGATGGCGATGACGATCCCGACGTGACTGTCGTCGGCGACCGGACCGGCGAGCTCAAGGCCTGGTTCGACGGTCACCAAGAATCCGTGCTGTTCCTGCGCCCCGATCGCTGTATCGCGGGCGCGTGTATTGCTCAGCTCGCCCCCGAGTTGAGTGCCTCGCTCTTCGACGTCCTCACCTTGACACCGGGAGGAAACCGTGCCGCTAGCCCTGTGCTGTATGTCCCACAGCCCTCTGCTCAATCTGCCCGGGCCGTCGCAGGACCTCCTTGATGACATCGAGAGCGCACTCACGCCGGCACGGCAATTCGTCGAAGACTTCGACCCCGAGATCGTCGTCATTTTTGCGCCGGACCACTACAACGGCTTCTTCTACAAGCTGATGCCGCCGTTCTGCATCGGTACCGAAGCTCAGGGGGTCGGCGATTACGGCACTCACAAAGGACCGCTTGACGTTCCCGAAGCAGTAGCGGTCGGCTGCGCGAAAGCGGTTCTGTCCGCTGGCGTCGACATCGCCATCTCGGCGAATATGGAGGTCGACCACGGCGCCGTCCAACCTCTGGAGAAGTTGTTCGGCTCCGCCACCGCGCGCCCGGTTGTCCCGATTTTCATCAACTCGGTCGCCACGCCGCTGGGGCCGTTGCATCGTTGCCGGACGCTCGGCACCGCGGTCGGCAGCTATCTGGCCACCTTGCGCAAGCGGGTCCTGCTGGTGGGATCCGGTGGACTGTCGCATGATCCGCCGGTTCCGACGCTGTCGACCGCGACGCCGCAGGTCGTGGAGCGGATTGTGCACGGCCGACCGATGACCCCCGAACAGCGAACGGCGCGGCAGACCGCCGTGATGGACGCAGCCAAGAGCTTCGCCGCGGGAGACAGCGACCTTGCACCCCTCAACCCGGAGTTCGATCGCCAATTCCTCGAGATCGTGGACAGTGGACATCTAGGCGACCTGGACACGTGGTCGAACTCGTTCATCGCCAACGAGGGCGGCAACTCCGCGCATGAGATCCGCACCTGGGTGGCGGCTTTCGCGGCGCTGGCGGCCGCCGGACCGTATCGGACGGACGTGCGCTACTACAGGCCGGCTCCCGAGTTGATCGCCGGGTTCGCGATCAGAACGGCGGTGCCGGCGCCATGACGGCAGCGGCACCTGGCAGCCCCGATACGTTCGACGACGTCGTCGACGTATTGGTCATCGGTTCTGGAGGCGGCGGCATGACGGCGGCGTTGGCCGCCCAAGCCTCCGGCTTCACCACGCTGGTCATCGAAAAGTCCAGCCACTTCGGCGGTTCCACCGCGCTGTCCGGTGGCGGCATCTGGGTACCTGGAGCGCCGGCGCAACGCCGGGCCGGCTACACGCCGCCGCCCGACGGCGTCGTTGACTACCTGCGGCGCATCACCGACGGCCTGGTCAGCGACGCGCGAATTCGGCAGTACGTCGACTCGGCGCCGGAGATGATGGAGTTTCTCGAGAAGCTCAGCCCGTGGTTCGAGTTCGTCTGGAAGCCCGGCTACGCCGACTACTACCCCGAACTGCCCGGCGGTTCCGAACTCGGCAGCACGATAAACGTTCCCCCTATCGATCTGCGCACGCTGGCTGACGAGGAGCAGCACCTGCTGGCACCCTTGGCGCTGGCGCCGCGCGGAATCTGGCTGGGGCCCAAAGAGCTTCGCTCGTTCTACCAGGTGCGCCAGTCATGGGCCGGTAAGGGCGTATTGGTGAAGCTGGTGTGGCGGATGGTCAGGGCCCGGGTCTTCGGCGACCGGATGGCGGCCATCGGGCAGTCGCTGGTTGCACGAATGCGGCTGGCGATGAAGGACCGGGGCATTCCGCTCTGGCTGGACGCACCGATGACGCAGCTGATCACCGACGATGACGGATCCGTAACCGGCGCGGTCGTCGTGAAAGACAATGTGCTCCATCGGATCTGCGCCAGGCGAGGCGTGATCATGGCGACCGGTGGCTTCGACCACGACATGGCCTGGCGCAAAGAGCACCAGCCGGTCGTGGATCAGGACTGGAGCTTCGGCAACCCGGCGGCCACCGGCGACGGCATCCGGGCCGGCCAGCAGGTCGGCGCCGCCGCCGACATGCTGGACGAGGCCTGGTGGTTTCCGGCGATCCAATGGCCGGACGGCCGAATGCAATTCATGCTCAACGAGCGCATGATGCCGTCCCAGTTCATCGTCAACGGCGACGGAAAGCGGTTCATCAACGAGGCGGCGCCCTACATGGACTTCGGCCACGCGATGATCGAGGGCCAGAAATCGGGCGTTACCCACATCCCTTGCTGGCTCATCACCGACCATCGGTCGTTCTTGAACTACGTAGTCGCGGGGCATCTGCCGATACCGAAGATCCCCTTCGCCCCGGTGCCCACCGGACGCAAGATCCCGAAAGCCTGGCTGGAGTCCGGCGTGGTCAAGGCGGCGAATACCTGGGATGAGCTCGCGGCCAAGATCGGAGTTCCGTCTGCGCAACTGCACAGCACGGCAACACGTTTCAACGAGCTGGCGCACAACGGTCACGACGACGACTTCAACAGAGGCGACAGCGTCTACGACAATTACTACGGAGACCCCACCCTGCCCAACCCCAATTTGCATCCGCTGGGCAGGCCGCCCTACTACGCGTTCCGGATGGTTCTCGGCGATCTGGGCACCTCGGGTGGTCTGCGCACCGATGAATACGCACGAGTGCTGCGCGCCGATGGCACCGTCGTGCACGGCCTGTACGCCGTGGGCAACACCACGGCAGCGGTCATGGGCCGCAGCTACGCCGGCGCCGGCGCCACCATCGGTCCTGCCATGACCTTCGGCTACGTCGCGGCCAAACACCTCGTCAGCGAAAGCTCAACTCAATCAATTGTTCCGGGAGGTACCAGTTGAAAATCTCACTGTTCTACGAATTCGCGCTGCCGCGCCCGTGGTCGGACGACGACGAGCACGTACTGCTCAAAGAATGTCTCGACGAGGTCGAGGCGGCCGACAAGGCCGGCTTCTCCACCGTGTGGCTGACCGAACACCACTTCCTGGAGGAGTACTGCCACTCGACCGCTCCGGAGATGTTCCTGGCCGCGGCCAGTCAGCGGACCAAGAACATCCGGCTGGGATTCGGCATCATGCACCTGCCACCTGCGGTCAACCATCCCGCCCGGGTCGCCGAGCGGATCGCCACCCTGGACCTGATCTCGGATGGCCGAGTGGAATTCGGTACCGGCGAATCGTCCTCGATCGGAGAACTCGGCGGCTTCAACATCGACCCCGCCGACAAGCGGGCGCAGTGGGAGGAGGCCCTGGAGGTCTCGATCCGCTGCATGATCGAAGAGCCCTTCAGCGGATTCAAGGGCGAGCACATCGAGATGCCGGCCCGCAACGTCGTCCCGAAGCCGCTGCAGAAGCCACACCCGCCGGTGTGGGTCGCCTGCACCCGGCCGGCTTCGGTCCAGATGGCCGCCCAAAAGTGCATCGGGGCATTGAGTTTCGCCTACACGGGCCCCGGTCCGCTGACCGAACGGGTGAACGGCTACTACAAGGAGCTCGAGGAGAGCGGCGTGCCGATCACCCCCGCGATCAACCCGAACATCCTCGCGATCGGTGGCGACCTGTCGATGATGGTCGCCAAGACTGACGAGCAGGCCGTGCAGCGACTCGGGATGGGCGGCGGGTTCTTCTCGTTCGGGATCATGCACTATTACATGACCGGCATTCACACACCGGGACGTACCGGCGTGTGGAAGCGCTATCTCGAAGAATGCGAGAAGGACCCGACGCTGGCCTACGGACCGGGCCGCGGCGCGATCGGCTCGCCGGCCACCGTTCGCGAGTTTCTGCGGGGTTACGAGGATAGCGGCGTCGACGAGATCATCTTGCTGCTCAACCCGCGCAGCCACGAAGGCACCATGGAGTCCATCGAGCTGATGGGCAAAGAGGTGCTGCCGGAGTTCATCGAGCGTGACGAGAAGGCGGTGGCCGAGAAGGCCAAGCGGTTGGCGCCGGTGATCGAGAAGATCGAGTCGCGCCGGCCCGAGCCGACCGCGCCGAAGTTCGACGAGAAGTACTCATTCGGTGGCCTGCCCACCGGTCGCGGCGGAAAGTTCACCGCGAGTGAGATTCCCGAGGCGATGGCGGAGATCAACGAGGGTCGCGTTCAGGCAGCCCAGCGTCTCAAAGACGAGAAGAAGTAGTCGTCGTTGGGACAGATCGACGAGCTGTTGAGCTATGACGGTCGCCGTGCCGTGGTCACCGGGTGTGCGTCGGGCATCGGCGCGCATGTCGTGCGCCAGCTCACCGAGCTAGGTGCTCATGTCATCGGGCTGGACAAACAGACACCGAGCGAAGATATCGCGGAGTTTTACACCGTCGACCTGACCGACCCGGCATCGATCGATACCGCCGTGAGTGCGGTTGGTGGACAGGTCGATGCGTTGTTCAACATCGCCGGCGTCTCGTCCGGGATCGGTGATCCGTTGCTGGTGCTCACGATCAACTTCCTCGGCCTGCGGCACGCCACCGAGGCGCTGTTGGAGACGATGCCGGCCGGATCGTCCATCGTGAGCGTGTCTTCGCTTGCGGCTAAGGAGTATCGGGAGCATCAGCAGGTGGTCGGCGGGCTGCTGAACACCGCGACAATGTCCGAGGGTATCGAGTGGTGTCATCGTCATCCCGACGCTTTGGCCGACGGCGGCTACCGGTTGTCCAAGGAAGCGATCATCCTGTACACCATGAGCAAGACCACAGCACTCGGCGGCCGGGGTATTCGGATCAACTGCACCGGGCCCGGTGTCACCGAGACGCCGATTCTCGACCAGCTGCGTGGCCCATATGGTCAGGGCTTTCTCGATGACATCCCGAAACCGCTGGGCCGGGTCTCCGATCCCGAGGAGCAGGCGGCGGTTCTGGTGTTCCTGAATAGCCAAGCTGCCAGCTATATTTCGGGCCAAGTACTGTGGGTCGACGGTGGCAATCTTGGCGCCGCGACCGCGCGTGAACTCGAAGAAGGGCGAGCACTGTGGCCAGCCTGACCGACTTCCGCCGGGTCGCCGGCGAGGTCTCCAACTGGGGACGCTGGGGCGAATCCGACGAACTCGGGACGCTGAACTTCATCACCCTGGACAAGATCGCCGAAGCGGCCGCTCTGGTCAAGCACGGCAAAGTCTTTCCGTTGGGCGTGGACTTCGGATCGTCGGGTCCGCAGGGATCATTCAAGTTCCGGCACAACCCGATTCACGTGATGACGGTGGACGGCGGCGACGCGCACTCGCTCCCCCGATTCGGGCCGGACTGGGCCGCCAATCCCGGTGCGCAGGACATGGGAAAGTACTTCCAGGACGATCTCTTTCGGTTCAACGACGACATGATCATCATGCCGCTGCAGGCCGCTACCCAGTGGGATGCGCTCTCACACGTCTACTACGAGGAACAGCTCTACAACGGTTTCCCGGCCGACTCGGTGACCAGCTTCGGCGCGCGGCACTGCGGCATCGACAAGGTCGACGGCAAGGGCATCACCTCACGCGGAGTGCTGCTGGACGTTGTTCGTCATCGCGGTGTCGAGACCTTTCTCGAACTCGGCAACCCGATCACCCCGGCCGAGCTTGACGATGTGGCGCGGGCGCAGGGTGTAACGGTGGGGCGCGGCGACATCGTGCTGGTCAGAACCGGCTGGTGGGCAAGGTTTTTAGAGACCGGCAATGGCAGCGAACCCGGCTCGGGACTGGACTGGCAGTGTGCTTCCTGGCTGCACGACCACGACATCGCAGCGGTGGCCGCCGACAACCTCATGGTCGAAAACCCGATATCCGGTGTCAAGGGAACAATGCTGCCCATGCACATGCTGTGCCTGCGCGATATGGGATTGATGCTCGGCGAGTACTGGGATCTCACCGCGCTGGCGGCGGACTGCGCGGCCGACGGCGTGTACGAATTTCAGCTCATCGCGCCGCCGCTGAGATTCGTTGGTGCGGTGGGTTCTCCGGTGAATCCCATCGCGATCAAGTAGGGCGTGCGATGCAGATCCACAGCAGAACCATCGCGATCGACAGCCTGGCCACCCACTACCTGGAGGCCGGCGACGGCGACCCAGTGATCCTGCTGCACGGCGGGGAGTTCGGAGTCTGCGCCGAAATCGGCTGGGAAGCAACGATACCCGCGCTGGCAGCGCGGTATCACGTGCTGGCGCCGGACATGCTGGGATTCGGGCAATCGGCGAAAGTCGTCGACTTCAACGACGGCCGCGGCATGCGGATCCGGCACATTGCCCGGTTCTGCGACGAACTCGGCACCGGCTCGGCGCACTTCGTCGGCAACTCGATGGGTGCGATCAACCTGCTCGTCGACGCCACCTCGGAGTCGCCGGTGCTGCCGATGCGCAGCCTGGTGGCCATCTGTGGGGGCGGCGAGATCCAGCGCAACCAGCATATGGAAGCGCTCTACGACTACGACGCCACACTGCCGGCCATGCGTCGGATCGTCGAGGCGCTCTTCCATGACCCGAAGTATTCGGCCGACGAGGCCTACGTCGCGCGCCGGTACGAATCCAGCATCGCCCCCGGCGCGTGGGAGACGCTCGCCGCGGCTCGCTTCCGTCGTCCGGGTGCGTCACCACCGCCCGCACCGTCGAGCCAACGAGCCTACGAACGTGTCGCGGTCCCGGCGCTGGTGGTCGAAGGCGCTTGCGACAAACTGCTGCCACCGGGTTGGGCAAAGGAGATCTCCGATCAGCTTCCGAACGGGCGATGGGCCATCATCGAGGGCGCCGGCCACTGCCCTCAGCTCGAACGATCGGCTGACGTGAACGCCGTCTTGCTGGAATTCCTGGCAACTGTCGAGGGCTGATCGACAGCCAGTGCAGAGCTGGCACATATGTGCCATTCATCTTTTATTAAGCCTCGGGAGGTTTGCTGTTAACGGTAGGCTCAGCGGCCAGTTGCCGGTTCACCGCGGGTGCCCAGCGACCGACACGACGGAATCTAGGGGAGCTTTGTGAAGGTCAGCCGATGTATCGCCGCGTTGAGCACGCTGGTGATAGGTGCCTCGATGTTGTCGGCGTGCGGCGGCGGTAGTGGCACCACTTCATCATCGGGGACCGGGCCGCCGCCGGTGCCGGTCGACTGTGGTGGCAAGAAGAAGCTCCTGGCCAGCGGCTCGACTGCCCAAACCAACGCAATCGAGCAATTCGTCTACGCCTACATCCGTGCCTGCCCCGGCTTCACCCTGGATTACCGGGCCAACGGCTCGGGCGCCGGCGTTGAGCAGTTTGTCAGCAACGTGACAGACCTGGGCGGATCGGACAAGCCGCTGGATCCGGCGAAGGGCGAACCTGACAAGGCGCAACAGCGGTGCGGTTCACCCGCCTGGGATCTTCCTGCGGTGTTCGGGCCGATCGCGGTGACCTTCAACCTCGATGGCATCTCGACTTTGAATCTCGACGGTCCGACCACCGCGAAGATCTTCAACGGCGCTATCACCACGTGGAACGATCCGGCGATCAAGGCACTCAACGCAGGCACGAATCTACCCGCAACGCCGATCAACGTAGTGTTCCGTAGCGACAAATCCGGTACTACCTACAACTTTCAGAAATATCTCCAGGCCGCTTCGGACGGCATTTGGGGCAAAGGCACCGGCGACACTTTCGACGGCGGAGTCGGCCAGGGCGCGGCCGGGAACGAAGGCACGTCCGCCGCGCTGCGGTCCACCAACGGCTCGATCTCCTACAACGAGTGGTCCTTCGCCGTCGGCCACCAATTGGGCATGGCGCAGATCGTGACATCGGCTGGCCCGGATCCGGTGACGATCACGCCCGAGTCGGCCGGCAAGACGATCGCCGGTGCGAAGTTCGCGGGGCAGGGCAACGATTTGGTCGTGGACACGTCGTCGTTTTACAAGCCTTCGCAGTCTGGCGCTTATCCCATTGTGCTGGCGACATACGAGATCGTCTGTTCGAAGTATCCGGATTCTGCGACCGGCGCGGCGGTAAAGGCGTTCATGCAGGCGACAATTGGCGCTGGCCAGAGTGGTCTGGATCAATTCGGCTACATCCCGATGCCGAGCTCGTTTCAGGCGAAACTATCAGCAGCGGTGAACGGTATCTCGTGATGGAGCGTCGACAGTGAGCAATGGTCCGCAGAGTTCACGGGTGGGGTCGTGGTTTGGGCCCTATCGGCTGACCCGACTGTTGGGTCGCGGCGGCATGGGTGAGGTGTACGAGGCAGAAGACACTCGCAAGGGTCGGGTCGTGGCGCTCAAACTGATATCGCCGGAGTTCTCCGAGGACCCGATGTATCGCGCCCGGATGCAACGCGAGGCAGGTGCCGCCGGACGCTTGACAGAGCCGCACGTGGTGCCCATCCATGACTACGGCGAGATCAACGGCCAGTTGTATTTGGACATGCGGCTCATCGATGGCGAGAGCTTGGCCGCCGAACTGAAGCGGACCGGACCCCTGAGTCCACCCCGCGCGGTAGCGATCGTTCGTCAAGTCGCGGCGGCATTGGATGCCGCGCATGCCCACGGTGTCACCCACCGTGATGTGAAGCCGGAAAACATCCTGATCACCGGCGACGACTTCGCCTACTTGGTGGATTTCGGAATCGCCCGCTCCGGCGAGGATGCCGGGGTCACCCAGGTCGGGATGGCAATCGGGACGTATAGATACATGGCCCCAGAGCGGTTCAGCGACAGCGAGGTCACCTATCAGTCCGACATCTACTCCCTGGCCTGCGTTCTCGGCGAATGTCTTATCGGGGCGCCGCCGTTCCGCGGCGAAAGTGTCGAGCGGTTGGTCGCCTCGCATTTGATGGAGCCTGCGCCGCGGCCCAGCCAACTCAGGCCCGGGCAGGTGCCGCCGGCATTGGACGAGGTAGTCGCCAGAGGCATGGCCAAGAACCCCAACGACCGTTATCGTCGTGCCGGCGAGCTGGCCAACGCCGCACTGCATGCGCTGACATCGACCGAGCAGCACCAAGCAGAAAGTATCTTGCAGCAGAATGAGGTCGCCGCCGATCAGACCATAGCTCGTCCATCAGTCTCTGGCGCTGGCGGTCGAGGGCGAACGTCACTCCCCACCGCTGGTGGTGGCGGAGGGTGGACGTCGCCCCCTACCGGTCGTGTTGCCGGAGGTCGGACGCCGCCCCCTGCCGGTGCCGACAGCGGAGGGTGGACATCACACGCTGCCGGTGCTGGCGGCTGGAGTAATCAACCCGGTGCCTCGCCCGGTAGAGCACCGTCGGGCTCTTATCAACCCGACTTTCAGTCCGACCCGCCGCAGCGGCGCAGCAAACGCAAGCTGTGGATGATCGTCGGCGCCGTGGCAATAGTTCTCGCCGCCGTGTTCGCCTTCGTATTCAGACCGCAGAGCGGGCCGGCAGCCGGAGCTTGTGGGCAAAATGTATTGCCGTTCAACGGACTCACGTTCCGTCTTTCCCCCGGCGGTGTGGCGGTGGATTCCGCAGGCGCCGTCTACGTCACCAATCAGGGCATGTTCGGCCGGGTGGTGAAATTGACGCCGGGCTCGGACACGCCGGCGGTGCTTCCGTTTACCGGCCTGTATCAGCCGCAGGGAGTGGCTGTCGACTCAGCCGGGGCGGTGTACGTCACCGACTTCAACCATCGGGTCGTCATGCTGGCGGCCGGATCGAGTAACCAGACAGAACTTCCGTTCACGGGCCTGAGTTTTCCGGAAGGCGTAGCGGTCGATAAGGCCGGCAGTGTCTATGTTGCCGATCGCGGTAACGACCGGGTGGTAAAGCTGCCTGGTGGAGCCAATACTCCTGTGGTACTGCCATTTACCGGCCTCGATAACCCTGACGGCGTAGCGGTCGATGGTGCCGGCAGCGTGTATGTCACTGATTCTGACAACAACCGAGTTCTCAAGTTGTCGTCCGGGTCCAGCGAGCAGACAGTACTTCCGTTCAACGGGACCAGTGTGCCCTGGGGCGTTGTTGTGGACACTGCGGGCGACATCTACGTGAGCGAGCACGACAGCAACCAGGTGCTGAAACTAGCGGCGAATTCGAATGCCCCAACTCCGTTGCCGCTCAACGGTCTCAACACGCCGCTGCAGCTGGCGCTGGATAAGGACGGCAATGTATACGTCGCGGACCGCGGCAACGACAGGGTGGTCGAGCTGCGCGTTGCGGGATGTTCGGGATAGATCGGTTTCGACTCAGCGGCGTCGAAGTATGATCAGCCGGCTAGCCAGGGCGGCTACCAGATACACCACCGCGACGACGATGATCAATGTCAACGCGGCGCCCCAAACCCTCAGGAAGCCGGCGTGTTCGGGGTTGTTGAGTTCGGAGTAGATCAACAACGGCAACGACGCCATGTTGCCGTTGAAGATGTCGAAATTGATCGACCGGCTGTAACCGACCAACACCAACACCGGGGCGGTTTCGCCCATCACCCGCGCGATCGACAGCAGCACGCCGGTGATGATGCCCGGCATCGCGATCGGGACGACGATCCGCATGATCGTTTTCCACTTGGGGATTCCCAACGCATAGCTGGCTTCTCGCAGATCTTGTGGCACCAGCCTGAGCATCTCCTCGCTGGATCGCACCACGACCGGCAACATCAGCAAAACCAGCGCGAGTGACACCGCGAAGGCGCTCTGCTCGAATCCCATGGTGGCGATCCACAGGCTGAAGATGAACAGCGCCGCCACGATCGAGGGCAGCCCGGCCAGCACGTCGACCATGAAGGTGGTGAATTTGGCCAGCCGGCCAGATCGGTACTCGGCCAGGTACACCGCCGTCATGAATCCCAGTGGCACAGCGATGATGGCCGCCACCGCGGCCTGCACCACGGTGCCGTACAGGGCGTGGTAGACCCCGCCGGAAAACTGCTCTGGCAGCACACCGCGCAACGAGTGGCTCCACCATCCCTGCCGAGTGATCGCGTACCCGCCCCGTTCGACAACCACCCACAGCACCCAGATCAGCGGTACCAACGCGATAGCGAAGGAAACCAGGAAAAATGTTGCCGCGATCTTGCTTTTGATCCGCCGGTTGAGACTGATCGGCTGAATCGCCGCGGCTTTGACCGGCAACTCGAGAGTGGGAGCGCTCATGCCTTGACCGCCCTGCCAACGATCCCGCGGGCGACCGCGTTGACGATGAAGGTGAGGACGAACAGTACGAATCCAGCCGCGATGTAGGCGCCGGTAGGCAGTGGATCACTGAATTCACTTGCCGCAGAAGCGATTTTCGACGCGAAGGTGTAGCCACCGTCGAACAGAGACCAATGACCGGCGGAAGCGGACGCACGCAGGATGATCAGCACCGCCACGGTTTCGCCCAGCGCGCGGCCCAACCCCAGCATCGACGCGGCGACAGCACCGCTTCGGCCGTACGGCAGCACCGTCATCCTCACCACTTCCCATTTGGTCGCACCCAGGGCTTGTGCGGCTTCGGTGTGGCTGGTCGGCGTCTGCCGGAACACTTCCCGCGACACCGAGGTGATGATGGGTAGGACCATTACCGCGAGCACAACGCCCGCCGTGAAGATGTTGCCACCACCGGCCAGCGACACGTCGCCGGCCTTGAACAGAAACAACCATCCCAGCTCTCGGTTGAGCAAGGACTCGATCGGTTCGAGTTGTGGTGCCAGCACGAAGATTCCCCAGAGCCCGAAGACGATCGACGGCACCGCGGCGAGCAGGTCGACGATTGCGCCGAAGAGGCGTGACAGCCTCGGGGGTGCGTACTGGGTCAAAAACACCGCGATGCCGATCGCGATCGGCACCGCCAAGGTCATCGCCCACAGTGAGCTCAGCAGCGTCACCATGAACAGGTCGCGGATGCCGAACGCAAGCTTGGCGCTGTCGGCGGTATTGAACTGCGTGCTGGTGA
>DATDLZ010000128.1:0-24934 GCA_036519055.1 Mycobacterium sp. | reverse complement strand
TGTGGTCGCGGGAAAGCCCGTGCACATGGGGAAAGTTACCTATTTTTGGGTTGCGGTGGCCTATATACGGCGGTCGGCGTGCCCGGGTCGACGTCATCGCGATGACTAGGCTGGTCGTCGATGAGTGACCACGGAGATTTCGCAAAAGCCGGTCTGGCGACCAAGGCCATTCACGCCGGCTACCGGCCCGACCCGGCGACCGGCGCGGTCAATACCCCGATCTACGCCAGCAGCACCTTCGCTCAGGACGGCGTCGGCGGTCTGCGCGGCGGATTCGAGTACGCCCGCACCGGCAACCCGACCAGGGCCGCGCTGGAAAGCGCGCTGGCCGCCGTCGAAGATGGCCGCTTCGGACGGGCATTCGGCTCCGGCATGGCGGCCGGCGACTGCGTGCTGCGTGCGCTGCTGCGTCCTGGTGATCACGTGGTCATCCCCGACGACGCCTACGGCGGAACGTTCCGGCTGATCGACAAGGTCTTCACCCACTGGGGTGTGCAGCACACCCCGGTGGCGTTGTCCGATGTCGACGCGGTCCGCGCTGCGATCACCCCGCAGACCCGGCTGATCTGGGTGGAAACGCCCACCAACCCGCTGCTGTCGATCGTCGACATCGTCGCAATCGCAGAACTCGGCGCGGAATACTCGGCGAAAGTGCTGGTGGACAACACCTTTGCCTCGCCGGCGTTACAACAGCCGTTGACGCTCGGCGCCGACATCGTGCTGCACTCGACGACGAAATACATCGGCGGGCACTCCGATGTGGTGGGCGGCGCCCTGGTCACCAACGACGAAGAGTTGGACGCGGCATTCGCGTTCCTGCAGAACGGGGCCGGCGCGGTGCCGGGCCCATTCGATGCTTACCTGACCATGCGCGGCCTCAAGACGCTCGTGTTGCGGATGCAGAGGCACAGCGAAAACGCCGCTGCGGTAGCGCAATTCCTTGTCAGTCACCCGTCAGTGGACGCGGTGCTGTATCCGGGTCTGCCCACCCATCCCGGTCATCAGGTCGCCGCGCGGCAGATGCGCGGCTTCGGCGGCATGGTGTCAGTGCGGATGAAGGGTGGACGGCGCGCCGCGGAAGCCCTGTGCGCCAACGCCCGGGTGTTCATCCTGGCCGAGTCGCTCGGCGGGGTGGAGTCGCTGATCGAGTATCCGGGCGCGATGACGCATGCGTCGACGGCGGGGTCCCAGTTGGAGGTTCCCGACGATCTGGTCCGGCTCTCGGTCGGCATCGAAGACATCGCCGACCTGATCGCCGATCTCGACCAGGCGCTGGGCTAATTGGCTTTGCATTCCTTTGCCGGGGGAATGGGCCATATCCACACTCCGTGATAGCTGGGTACGTCCAGCTGCAGACAAGCAGCATCCTTCGGGGCGCTGACGACGACAGCAGTGCTCGTATGGGACCCAGGGACGGTCGGCTCAGCGATCACGTCCGTGCCGTGGCCGCACTTCGCATGCATATAGAGATTTCCCGTCGACTTTCCCTGACTGTCGCGAACACTCCAGTGAGGGAGGGCTAGTGCATGTGCGGTGGCCGTGTTGGCAAACTCATCGACGTTCGACCAGACTTCGAGGTCGAACCGTAGATATTGCACGTCCTTGTCCTTTATCAGTCGACCGTGCGGCTCGCTGCACGGCGCATTTTGCTCGATCTTTGTCACCAGGAAAGACAGCTGGTCGGTCAGCCAGCCTCGAGCGCCGTCGTCTTCCTCGCCGGGCTTAGCCACGGGCGTTGTAGTCGCCACCTGCCGTTGCCAGACATTGAACTCGCGATTGTGGTATCGCTCCCAGACCGGGAGTGCGACAAAGAGGCCCGCCGACAACGCTGCCACCATGGCAAACGAAACCTTTGTTGCGAAACTGCGGCAACCTGCGATGCCATTATGGCGTTCGCGATAGCGGGCGCCGAGTTCTATTCCCGCGAGGACCGTCAGGACGGTGGAAATGACGCCAATCGCGACGCTAGCGGCTATCGCCGGTTTGGTCGCGGAAGGTTGTGTCGCAGCTTGTGTTAAGGCTGCTACCGCGAGCAGGGCGACTGCTGGTATCAGGAGCAGTCGGAGAAACAGGTCCAGTTCGATGTCATGTGCGGGGCGAGCGTCTACAGCGTCAAATGCACTTGCTTCCGCCTCAGCCAATTTTCCTCGCGCGCGACGGATAAAGTAGAACGCCGGGAGCAGCGGGACGATCGCCAAGATAGCTGATAAGGCCACGATCAATGCCGCACCGGCGAAAAAGAAGGCCTCAAGCGGGTGTTGGCACGTCGCTAGGCGGTAGGCGTCACTGAATGCCGCTATTGCGGCGGTGCGATTTACTGTGATTGCCGCAGTCGCCAGATCGCCGAAGAGATTTCGGTAGCCAGCGTTGCACAACCATGCCAGCAGATAGGCGACGGACAACACGACCATTGACACCGTCGGCAAAACAAATGCGAGCCGCAGCCTGGAGGGCAGCGACTCTTCGAACTTCTCGAGCATCTCGAGGTCGCCACTGTGTTCGTCTGCGGTGCCGGACACGATGCGGCTCATCACGCCGGATTTGAGAGCGTCAGCGCTTCGATACAGATAACGCACGAACAGGGCAGACGTGAAACAACGCAGGACTGGAGATGCCAGCGGAGGCGGCAGCCAAGGGTTCTCGGATTTTATCCCGGTAAAAACTGGGGCCTTGTTGATGCTGTCCAGTTCTTCGGTATAGCGAGTGAGCAGAGCGCGCAATTCGGGTGTGACGCCTACCAGGTCGGCCGTGTCAACTTCGTGCTCAGGGCCTCGCGGGGTCGGCGTCGCTTGGGAATTGCTGATTGTCATGGTCATTGCAGGTCCAGGTGTGCGTGCGAGTTGTTTTCGCGAGCCTAGGACGACTGCTCCGCTGCAAGCGTGAGTAGTGGACTACTTAATTTCGACATCAAACGCCTGAGCGTGCCCCTGAAGCTTCGTCGACAGTGAATCTGCCGACGCGATACGCCGTTACGGCGTCCCTGAATTCACATTCGACACGCCTGGCTCAGGAGTGATAGGGCTCCGCGCTGATCAGTGTGACCTTGACGGTGTTGCCGTTGGGCACGGTGTAGCTGCGCGTCTCACCTTCTTTGGCGTCGATCAGGGCGCCGCCCAGCGGTGAGTTCGGCGAGTAGACCTCGAGCTTGCCCTCGTTGACGCCCTCTTGGCGGGTGGCGATCAGGAAGGTCTCGGTGTCGGACTTGTCGCCGTTGTAGAAGACCTTCACCACCGAACCGGGCAGCGCGACGCCGGACTGCTTGGGCGCCTCGCCGACCTTGGCGTTGTTGAGCAAGTCCTGCAGCGAGCGGATGCGGGCCTCTTGCTGGCCCTGCTCTTCGCGGGCGGCGTGATAACCACCGTTCTCGCGCAGGTCACCCTCTTCGCGGCGATCGTTGATTTCCGCGGCGATGACCGGACGGTTCGCGATCAACTGGTCGAGCTCAGTCTTGAGCCGGTCATGTGATTCCTGGGTCAACCAGGTCACCTGGGTGTCCGTCATCTCGTCGTGCTCCTTGTGGTGTCGGTGGGGGCGGCATCCGCCCCGGCAGGTTGTCGGTCGTGCTGCCGGGCGGTGCCACCATGTGTACTGCCGACCTCAGTAGTCGGGTGGACCCCCTGCGCGGCACATCTGGCCGCTAATGCAGCAATACACGGTCCCAGCCGGAACCGTGCATCCGAGAAGCTTACCACCGACACCGCGGTGGATGAGGGCGTTTTCTCGCAGTTCGACGTTTGCCATCGGCGTGTGCCGGAGCGGTGCCGTCAGGGTGCGCGCAGGTAGCCGGGCACATCGGTGCCGCAGCCGTAGATGTCACCCACCGCGGCCGGCTTACTGGACTTCACGATCGTCGTCACCTGCACCGTTGCCTGGCTGGACGGCGCAACCAGCACCTCGCGCCGGCCCGTTTCGCTGCCGTCTTTCGCCCGCACCCGCACGATGCAGTCGACCGGGCGCGACGGATCTTTTCGCGTCACGCTGATCGTTACTGACACGGTCTGGTCGTCGATCAGCCGATAGCCGGCCAACGTACCGGCGACGTCGCTGCGGCCCAGCCGTTGATAGCCGATGAGGGCGACCACGACGCCGACCGCTGCCACCACGACGGCAAGGGCGGCGGCCCGACGTCGGGATGGGCTGAGCAGGGGACCACGCCCGTAGCGGGTCGGTGGCGGTGAGGGGGAACCTTCGGTCATGGTGTGTTGCGGTCCGGGTGATCTGCCCAAGGGACCGGGTTAGCGAGGCCCGGTGTCCGGGATGGAACTATTAGACCTGGAACTATAGGCGCAGGAGAAGACAGCACACAGTCAGGGAGCACGTGAGCGAACTGCGGTTGATGGCGGTGCACGCCCACCCGGACGACGAGTCCAGTAAGGGCGCTGCCACCCTTGCCCGCTACTCGGATGAGGGTTGCCGCGTGCTGGTGGTGACCCTGACCGGGGGCGAACGCGGCGACATCCTCAACCCGGCGATGGACCTGCCGGAGGTGCACGGCCGCATCGCCGATGTGCGCCGCGACGAGATGGCCAAGGCGGCCGAGATCCTCGGCGTCGAGCACACCTGGCTGGGCTTCGTCGATTCCGGACTGCCGCAGGGGGATCCGCCGCCGCCGCTGCCGGAGGACTGTTTTGCGCTGACGCCGCTGGAGGTGTCCACCGAGGCGCTGGTTCGGGTGGTGCGCGAATTCCGGCCGCACGTGATGACGACCTACGACGAGAACGGCGGCTACCCGCACCCCGATCACATTCGCTGCCACCAGGTTTCGGTTGCCGCATACGAGGCCGCCGGTGACTATCGGCGGTTCCCGGACGCGGGCCCGGTGTGGACGGTGCCCAAGCTGTATTACAACCACGGGTTCCTGCGCCAGCGAATGCAGATGCTGCAGGACGAGTTTGCCAAACGCGGGCAGACGGGCCCATTCGAGAAGTGGCTCAAACACTGGGATCCCGCGCACGACGTCCACGCCGACCGGGTGACGACCCGGATCGAGTGCTCGGCGTATTTCAGTCAGCGCGACGACGCGCTGCGCGCGCACGCCACCCAGATCGACCCCAAGGGGGATTTCTTCGCCGCCCCCATTGAATGGCAGCAACGGCTGTGGCCGACCGAGGAATTCGAGCTGGCCCGATCCCGTGTTCCGGTGCGGCTTCCCGAGTCCGATCTGTTCGCCGGAATCGAGGACGCGCCGTGATGCATCTGCACCTGGCCGCACTGGCATTGCTGGCCGAGGACGGGCCGCACAACAGCGGACCGGATTTCGGCAAGGCCAGCCCGTTCGGCTTGCTCGTGGTGGTGCTGCTGCTGATCAGCGTGCTGTTCCTGGTGCGCTCGATGAACCGGCACCTCAAGAAGCTGCCGGAATCCTTCGACCCGCAGCATCCCGAACCGGATCAGGCCGTCGACGACGGGACCATCCAGCAGCAGCCCGATGACCAGCCACCGCATGAGCTCGGTGGGTAACCAGCTCGCCAGGGCCGCCAGCCCCTACCTTCGCCAGCACGCCGACAACCCGGTGCACTGGCAGCAGTGGTCGCCGGCCGCGTTGGCCGAGGCCGCGAAACGCGATGTGCCGATCCTGCTTTCGGTCGGTTACGCCGCATGCCACTGGTGTCACGTGATGGCCCACGAATCGTTCGACGACGACGAGGTGGCCGCGGCGATGAACGGTGACTTCGTGTGCATCAAGGTGGACCGCGAGGAGCGGCCCGACATCGACGCGGTCTACATGAATGCCACCGTCGCGCTCACCGGGCAGGGCGGCTGGCCGATGACCTGCTTCCTGACGCCCGACGGACGTCCGTTCTATTGCGGCACCTACTACCCCAAAGATGCTTTTCTGCAGCTTCTTTCGGCCGTCTCTAGTACCTGGAATGAGCGTCGCGACGAGGTCGAGCAGAGCTCGGATCACATCACGGGCGAATTGCGGTCCATGGTATCGGGATTGCCTGGTGGCGGCCCGCAGGTGGATCCGGCGCTCTGCGACCACGCCGTCGCCGTGGTGTTGCGCGACGAGGACACCACGCACGGCGGCTTCGGTGGCGCACCGAAGTTCCCTCCGTCGGCGGTGCTGGAGGCGCTGCTGCGGCACTGGGAGCGCACTGGCTCACCGCAGGCCCTGGCCGCCGTCCGCCGGACCGGCACCGCGATGGCGCGGGGCGGCATGTATGACCAGCTGGCCGGCGGGTTCGCCCGCTACAGCGTCGACAATGCCTGGGTGGTACCGCATTTCGAGAAGATGCTGTACGACAATGCGTTGCTGTTGCGGGCCTATGCGCACTGGGCCAGGCGTACCGGTGACCCGTTGGCGCGCCGGGTCACCTATGAGACCGCGAGGTTCCTGCTCGACGATTTACGCGACGGCGACATGTTCACCTCGTCGCTGGACGCCGATGCCGACGGCCGCGAGGGTTCGACCTACGTCTGGATGCCTGCGCAACTGACCGAGATACTCGGCGACGACGACGGGCACTGGGCCGCTTCGGTTTTCGGGGTAACCGAGGCCGGCACCTTCGAAGCCGGCGCCTCGGTGCTGCAACTGCACGGAGATCCCGACGACCAGGCTCGCCTCGACCGCGTCCGTGCCGCGCTGCTGGCCGCCCGGCTGACCCGGCCTCAACCGGGCCGCGACGACAAGGTCGTCACCGCCTGGAACGGGCTGGCGATCACCGCACTAGCCGAAGCCAGTGTGGCCTTGGACGCACCCGAATTAGCCAACGCCGCAACCGATTGCGCGAGAGCACTGCTGGCGCTGCATAAAGTGGACGGCCGGCTACGCCGGGCCAGCCTGGGCGGACGGGTCGGGGAGAGCGCCGCGATCCTGGAAGACCACGCGATGCTGGCCACCGGTCTGCTCGCGCTGTACCAGCTGACCACCGAGACCGCCTGGCTGACCGCCGCCACCGACCTGCTGGATATTGCGTTGGCGCACTTCGCCGATCACGACCACCCGGGCCGTTGGTTCGACAGCGCCGACGATGGCGAGCGGCTGTTGCTGCGGCCCGCTGACCCGTACGACGGCGCGACGCCGTCGGGCGCATCCGCGATCGCCGAGGCGCTGCTGACCGCCTCGCACCTGACCGGCGGCGGCCAGGCCGACCGCTACGGGCAGGCGGCAACCGATGCGCTGCAGGCGCATTCGCCGCTACTGGCCCGCGCGCCGCGCTCGGCCGGCCATTGGTTGGCCGTCGCCGAAGCGGCCGTTCGCGGGCCGTTGCAGATCGCGGTGGCCTGCGGCGGGCCGGGTTCGCGGCTGCTGGCCGATGCCCGACGGATCGCGCCCGGCGGCGCGATCGTCGTCGGCGGCGAGGTGGACTCGTCAGAGCTGCTCGTCGGCCGCGGCCGCGTCGCCGGTGCCGACGCGGCCTACGTATGCCGCGGTCGGGTCTGCGACCTGCCGGTCACCAGCGCCGCGGAATTGGAATCTGCACTCGCCCGGTGATGATGCGGGCTATGAGGCCCGGCGCGGTAGCGTGCCTCCCATGTCGAGTGCCGAACACATCGCCGAGACCGTCAACCGCTACATCAGCCTGATCGCCAAGGGCACGGCGGATGATCTGGTCGAGTTGTACGCCGACGACGCCACCGTCGAGGATCCGGTCGGCGGCGAGGTACACATCGGCCGGCAGGCGATCCACGGCTTCTACTCCGCGGTGGAAAACGTGCAGCGGGAATGCGAGCTGGTGACGCTGCGGGTGGCCGGTAACGAGGCGGCTTTCCACTTCAAGTTGACCGTCTCCGCCGGCGACACCCGGATGGTCATCGAGCCGATCGACGTGATGGTGTTCGACGCCGCTGGCAAGGTAGCCGCGATGAAGGCCTACTGGTCACCCGAGAACGCCAGGCAGCTATAGCGCCGCCGTCAGAAGACCGCGAACCAGATCGCGATGTAGTGGCAGATCGCGGCCACCGCGGTACAGGCATGAAAGAACTCGTGGTAGCCGAACGTGCTCGGCCATGGGTCCGGCCAGTGCAGCGCGTACATGATCCCGCCGATGCTGTACAGCGCGCCGCCGACGGCCAGTAGCACCATCGCGGCCACGCCGGCGTTGTGCAGGATCATCGCGATATAGAACGCCGAGACCCAGCCGAGGATCAGATACAGCGGAACACCGACCCAGCGCGGTGCGGTGGGCCAGCACATCTTGAGCAGCACCCCGGCCAGGGCGCCGCCCCAGACGATCCACAGCACCAGCGCGCCCGCGTCGTGCGGCATCGCCAGCATTGCGAACGGCGTGTAGGTGCCGGCGATCAGCACGAAGATCATCGAGTGGTCGAGCCGCTTCATCCAGGTGCGGGCCTTCACCGATTTCCAGGTGACCCGGTGATAGACCGCGCTGGTGGTGAACATCCCCACCACCGAGCCGGTGTAGATGAACGTCGCCATACCCGCCTTGAGCCCCGCCAACGGCCAGGACACCGAGATCAGCGTGGCGCCGGCGATGGCCGCGACGACGGCGGCCACCAGATGAATCCAGCCACGCGCCCGGGGCTTGGTCAGTGCCTGGGCGGTGTCCTTCACGCCCTCGACAATGTGCTCGGCGACGTCTCCGACGGTGTGGGACGTCTTGTCGGCGCCAGCCTGGGTGGCCACGTCGGCCTCGCGAATCAATACGCCTCCATGAGTTGCGGCAGGAAAGCCGTTGAGTAGTCAGGCCCACAGTAATCTGGATCGCTGTGGAGATCATTCCGCCGCGTGTCAAGGAGCCGTTATATCGGCTCTACGAATTGCGGCTGCGGCAAGGACTGGCCGCATCGAAATCCGCACTGCCGCGTCACATCGCGGTGCTGTGCGACGGCAACCGGCGCTGGGCACGCGACGCCGGCTACGACGACGTCAGCTACGGGTACCGGATGGGCGCGGCCAAGATCGCCGAGATGCTGCGCTGGTGCCAGGAGGCCGGCATCGAAATGGCCACTGTCTACTTGCTTTCCACCGAAAACCTGCGCCGTGATCCGGCCGAGCTGGCCGCGCTCATCGAGATCATCACCGACGTCGTCGAAGAGATCTGCGCGCCGGCCAACGGCTGGAGCGTGCGGACGGTCGGGGACCTGGAGCTGATCGGCGAGGAGCCCGCGCGCCGGCTGCGCGATGCGGTCGAGGGCACCGCGACCACCGGCAACGGCAGCTTTCACGTCAACGTTGCGGTCGGATACGGCGGCCGTCAGGAAATCGCCGAAGCCGTGCGCGGACTGTTGGCCAAGCAACTCGCCCACGGGGCCAGCGGCGAGGAACTCATCGAAGCCGTCACCGTCGACGCGATCTCGGAGAACCTGTACACCTCCGGGCAGCCCGACCCCGATCTGGTAATCCGAACCTCGGGGGAGCAGCGGCTTTCCGGGTTTCTGCTGTGGCAAAGCGCCTACTCGGAGATGTGGTTCACCGAAGCGCACTGGCCGGCATTCCGCCGCGTCGATTTCCTGCGCGCGCTGCGTGATTACAGCCTGCGGCATCGCCGCTACGGCGCCTAGCGGCGATCGCAAGCGGGGAGCAGCCGGGTGCAGCGGGCCGCCGCCGACGACCTAGCGGCGTGCCACACTGAAAGCATGGCTGCGCTTTCGGCGTTGGTGTTCTCGCTGAGTTGGTGGCTGGGGCTGTACTTGTTGGCCCGTAACCCGCGCAAGCCGGTGCTGGCGTTCTCAGCAGTAGGGCTGTGCAGTTTTGCGACGGCCGTCGCATTGGATGCCGTGCGACTCGTCACCCACTCCGGGTTGCTCGGGCAGGTCGAGATCTATCTGGTCGCCGTTCCCGGCGTGGCCTGGTTCGCGGTGCTCCTCGAGATCGCCCGGGCGGGTGACAACGAGCGGTCCCGTGCCGGCGAAGTGCTACTAGTCGGTGTCACCGGTGCGCTGACGCTGGTAGGCGCGACGCTGGCCGGCAGCGTGGCCGGACCGTTGCGGCCCGGCCATGTGGTGATGTGCGTGGTGATTTCGGTGTCCACGTTGGGCGCGATGGTCTTCGCGCTGCGGCGCCGGGTGCAGAAGATCCCAAAGGTGGGGCTGATCGTCACGGCGACAATGTTTTTTGCCTTGGCCAACGCGATCCTGATCATTCCGCTGGGCGTGGTGCCCAGCTGGCTGGCGCTGGCGTCGACGGGCTGTGACGTGTTCTGCCTGGGCGTGGCCGTGGCGTTGTGGGACGCGTTCGACGAGGGCCAGGCGCTGCGAGCCGACATGCTGCGCTCATTCACCGGCACCGGCATGGTGGTCGCGCTGCTTGGCGGCCAGATGCTGATCGGCATCGAGTTGACCCGCCGGCAGAGCACCGCGCAGATCGCGCTGACGGTGCTGCTGTTCACCAGCCTGGCGATTGCGTCCTCGGTGCAGGTGCTGGCCGACCCGCTGGCCGGGTTGCTGGACCGGATGGTGTTCTCGCGAGCCCCGGTGTTGCGGGCCGATCGGGAGACGTTGCGGCGCACCCAATCCGCGCTGCCGTTGCGGTTGGCCGATCCGCTCAACGGCTTCGACGACGACTCGTTCGCCCGGCTGACCCGCCGAGCACTGGGTCACTACGGCGACCTGTCCAAGCTGGTCGCCAACCCGCTGACCGCGCTGCCCTGCATCGACGAGCGGCTGGCCGCCCGCGGGGCCCCGGATCAGCCGCTGGAGCGGGCCATCGAACTCAAGGCTCTGCTGGCCGACCGGATCGCCGCGCTCAAGCCGCGCGACGGCGGCGACTTCGGCACCAGCGAGCAGTGGCGGCACTACAACTCGCTGTACTTTCCGTATGTCGTGGGGGTGCGGGCCTACGCGCAGAACGCCACCGCCGCGGGCCTGGATCCGACCGCCCGGCAGGCGTGGCAGTGGTTCGTCACCGAAGTGCCGCAACGGTCGTTGCACAACTGGCAGAACGCCGCGGCCAAGCTGATCGCCGCCGATCTTCGCGGCCGGGTGGCCGTCTCCAGCTAGCCGCCCAGTCTGGCCAGCCCAGCCTGCTTAGCCCGGCTAGGCACGGAATAGGTGGCCTAGATCACTTAGTTGACCTGCGCATGGCAGTGCTTGGCAGTGCCAAGCGTCGATCTGGCAGTTCCCGATCGGCATTCTCAGAAGTGTTCGACCCGATATCCCAAGGAGTTCCGACATGACCGCTGTTACTCCACTGCCCGCCCGCCCGTTCGACGACTCGACCGACTCGCTGTTGCGGTTTGCCATGCGGCTCGACGCAACGCTGAGCGGCCTTGTTGGTCTTTTCATCGCCCTGATGGCGGACTCGCTCTCCGCGCTGACCGGCCTGAGTTCCGTCGCCGAATTCAGCGGGGGCGCCCTGCTGGTGCTCGGCGGACTGGCGGTGTACGGCCTCGCCGCAGCACCCGATCTTCGCCGCGTCGGAGTCGGCCTCATCGTCGCCAATGTCGTCCTGACGGTGGCGGTGCTCGTCGTGGTTGCCATCGGAGCGTTGCCACTGACCGCAGCCGGCGTCGCCGCGACGCTGGCCACCGGCGGCTACTTCGCGCTGATGGGATACCTGCAATACCTCGGAGTGCGCCGCCTGCCGGCGTGACTCCCGTCCCGCCGGTGCGGGGCGCCGCCGTCAGAGGTTGCGGTGAGCGTCCCCGCATCGGCTTGTTGGCGACCTAGAGCTTGCGCAGCCGTAACCGGTTGATCGAATGGTCGGCGTCTTTGCGCAGCACCAAGGTGGCGCGCGGCCGGGTCGGCAGAATGTTCTCGATCAGGTTGGGCCGGTTGATCGATCGCCAGATGTCGCGGGCCGCAATCTCGGCCTGCTGGTCGGTCAGCCCCGCGTAGTGGTGGAAGTGCGAAGCCGGGTTGGCGAACGCAGTTGAGCGCATCGCCAGGAACCGCGAGATGTACCACTGCTCGATGTCCTCGATCCGGCCGTCCACATACAGCGAGAAGTCGAACAGGTCCGACACCATCAGCGTGGGTCCGGTCTGCAGCACGTTGAGGCCCTCGAGGATCAGGATGTCCGGGTGGCGGACCACCTGCTTGGCGTCCGGCACCCGGTCGTAGTGCAGGTGCGAGTAGACCGGCGCGCACACGTAGTCCGAACCCGACTTGACCGAGGTGACGAACCGCATCAGCGCGCGTCGGTCGTAGCTTTCCGGAAACCCTTTGCGGTGCATCAGGTTCCGCCGGGTCAACTCGGCGTTGGGGTAGAGGAATCCGTCGGTGGTCACCAGGTCGACGCGCGGGTGGTGATCCCAGCGGGCCAACAGCGCCTGCAGCACGCGGGCTGTCGTCGACTTACCGACCGCCACACTGCCGGCCACCCCGATGATGAACGGCACCGGCCGGTCGGGATGCTGCTGGGGCTCGCCGAGGAACTCGGCGGTGGCGGCGAACAGCCCCTGGCGGGCGGCGACCTGCAGGTGCAGGAGCCGGGCCAGCGGCAGGTAGACCTCTTCGACCTCGCGCAGGTTGATCTGCTCGCCCAGACCCCGCAACCCGACGACTTCTTCTTCGGTCAGCGGCTGTGGTGTGGACATACGTAGCGCGCGCCATTGACGTCGATCGAACTCCACGTAGGGGCTCGGCTCGCTTGGCCGCGGCATGACGTCAGTCTTGCAGCCTCGGCCCTGCTGCGGTCCGCTGGGGCGAGCAGATAGCGTTGGCTGGCGTGGAACCTGACGCGCTGGTCCGCGAGTATCTGCTACTCGGTTTGCGTTTCGACCGCATCGAGTCGGGTTACGTCGACTCCTTCACCGGCGATCCGGCGCTGCGCCAGACGGTGGCGGCTGAACCCGCACCCGATCCGGCCGATCTGGTCCGTCAAGCCCGACGCCTGATCGCGGCGATTCCAGATGTGCCGCACCGCAACGGATTTGACCAGCAGCGCGCCGACTATGTGGGCGCACACCTGCGCGCGCTGGAATGCGCCGGCCGTAAGTTCGCCGGCGAAGACATCGGTTTCGTCGACGAGGTGCACGACTACTTCGACGTGCGCATCGGCAAGGGCGAGCCGGAGACCTACCGGCAGGCGCATGCCCGCCTCGACGAGGTGCTGGGTGGTGACGGGCCGCTGGCCGACCGGATGGATGCGCACCGCACCGGCGAGGAAATCCCGCCCGAGCGGCTGGCCGAATGCATCGAGGCCTTCTCCAGCGCGCTGCGCGACCGGGTCCGCGCCGATTACCCGCTCCCGGACGCCGAAACCGTCGAATACCAGGTAGTGACGGATAAGCCGTGGTCGGGATTCAACTACTACCTCGGCGACTACCGCTCGACGGTCGCGGTCAATGCCGACATCAAACAGCTGATGTCCAACCTGCCGAGACTGGTGGCCCACGAGTCCTATCCGGGACACCACACCGAGCACTGCCGCAAGGAGGTCGGGCTGGTCAACCGCCAAGGCCAGGCTGAGCAGACCATCTTCCTGGTGAACACGCCGCAATGCCTGATCGCCGAGGGCCTGGCCGACCTGGCCCTGTACGCGGCGATCGGCCCTGGCTGGGGGCGGTGGGCTGCCGAGATCTACGCCGACCTGGGCCTGCGGTTCGACGGAGAGCGTGCCGAGGCCCTGTCCGAGGCATCGGCAGCCCTGGCCGGAGTCCGGCAGGACGCCGCGTTGATGTTGCACGACGAGCACCGCGACGCCGACGAGGTTGCGGATTTCCTGCGCCGTTGGCTGCTGGTCAACGACACCCGCGCGCGACAGATGCTGCGGTTTTTGTCGTCGCCGCTGTGGCGCGCCTACACCAGTACCTATGTCGAGGGATATCGGCTGCTACGCGGCTGGCTGGACGATCGCCCCGCCGAGATGAGCGTTGTCGAGCGGTTCGGCCGGCTGCTCGACGAACCACTGATTCCGTCGGCGCTACCCGAGTAGTCCGACGCGACGTGGCCCGCCGATAGACTGGCGGGCGTGACTGCCGCACCTGACGCCCGTACCGCTGCCTCTGTCATGTCCGCGTCGCTGGCCGACGTCGACCCCGACATCGCCGAGCTGCTCGGCAAAGAGCTTGGCCGCCAGCGCGACACGCTGGAGATGATCGCCTCGGAGAACTTCGTGCCGCGCGCGGTGCTGCAGGCCCAGGGCAGCGTGCTGACCAACAAGTACGCCGAGGGTCTGCCCGGCCGCCGCTACTACGGCGGTTGCGAGTACGTCGACGTCGTGGAGAACATCGCCCGCGACCGGGCCAAGGCGCTGTTCGGCGCCGACTTCGCCAACGTGCAACCGCACTCCGGCGCCCAGGCCAACGCCGCGGTGCTGCACGCGCTGATGTCGCCGGGGGAGCGACTGCTGGGCCTCGACCTCGCCAACGGCGGTCACCTGACCCACGGCATGAAGCTGAACTTCTCCGGCAAGCTGTACGAGAACGCCTTCTACGGCGTCGACGCCACCACGCACCTGATCGACATGGAGGCCGTGCGCGCCCACGCGCTGGAGTTCCGTCCGAAGGTGATCGTTGCGGGCTGGTCGGCCTACCCGCGGATCCTGGACTTCGCCGCGTTCAAGTCAATCGCCGACGAGGTGGACGCCAAGCTGTGGGTGGACATGGCGCACTTCGCCGGACTGGTTGCGGCCGGTTTACACCCGTCGCCGGTGCCGCACGCCGACGTCGTGTCGACCACCGTGCACAAGACTCTGGGTGGCCCGCGGTCCGGCCTGATCATCGGTAAGCAGGAATACGCCAAGTCGATCAACTCCGCGGTCTTCCCGGGTCAGCAGGGTGGCCCGCTGATGCACGTGATCGCGGCCAAGGCAGTGGCGCTGAAAATCGCGGGCACCCCGGAATTCGTCGAGCGGCAGCAGCGCACGCTGTCCGGCGCCCGGATCCTCGCCGAGCGACTGTTGGCGGCTGACGTCGCCAAGGCCGGTGTCTCGGTGGTCAGCCGTGGCACCGACGTCCACCTGGTGCTGGTCGACCTGCGCGACTCGCCGCTGGACGGACAGGCGGCCGAAGACCTGCTGCACGACGTCGGCATCACGGTCAACCGCAATGCCGTGCCCAACGACCCGCGGCCGCCGATGGTGACCTCGGGCCTGCGGGTCGGCACACCGGCGCTGGCCACCCGCGGCTTCGGGGACGCCGAGTTCAGCGAGGTCGCTGACATCATCGCCACCGCGCTGGCCGCCGGTAAAGCGGCTGACGTGTCGACGCTTCGCGACCGAGTTACCCGTCTGGCCAGGGAGTTTCCGCTCTACGACGGCCTGGAAGACTGGTCGCTGGTTTAAGCCGTTGCAGATTTTACGAAACCTGTGTACGCCGGTTACAGTAATTGCATGGCACAGAAACCTGTCGCTAACGCGCTGATCCTCGAACTCGAGCCGGTTGTGGCCGAGAACATCGAGCGTCACCTGGGCACCGAGCAGCTGTGGTTCGCCCACGACTTCGTGCCATTCGAGCAGGGCGAGAACTTCGCCTTCCTCGGCGGGCGGGACTGGGATCCGTCACAGGTGACCTTGCCCAAGGTCGTCACCGACGCGTGCGAGATTCTGCTCGTCACCAAAGACAACATCGCGGGCTACCACCGCGAACTCGTCGAGCACTTCATCCTCGAAGAGCCGTGGGCCGTGTGGCTGGGCCGGTGGACCGCCGAAGAACATCTGCACGCCATCGCGCTGCGCGAGTACTTCGTCGTGACCCGCGAGATCGACCCGGTCGCCAATGAGCACGTCCGCTTCGAGCACGTGTCGCAGAAGGGCTACCGCGCCGATCAGTTCTCTCAGGTCGAAACCCTGGTGTTCATGGCTCTCTTCGAGGCCGCCCACGCGGTGTTCACCAACAACCTCGCGGCGCAGATCGAAGAGCCGGTGCTGGCCGGCCTCATCACCCACATCGCCCGTGACGAGGTGCGCCACGAAGAGTTCTTCGTCAACCTTGTCGCGCACTGCCTCGGCTACACCCGTGACGAGACGATCGCCGCCATCGCCGCCCGCGCGGCCGAGATCGACGTCATCGGCGCCGACATCGATGCCTACGGCGACAAGGTGCGAAACGTCGCCGACGCAGGCATTTTCGGCCCCGACCTACTACGCCGGGTGATTTCTGACCGCATCACCGCGTGGGGAGTCGCCGACGAGCCCGCGCTGCGGCAGTTCGTCATCAGCTAGCCACGTCGGCGCGCCTGCGCGGCGCACATGCGCCGACGGGAGTAGCGTCGCTTTCGATGGCTAGCGACATGCTCTGCTATCCGGGCGGCGCCTCTCGTCTCAACTTCGACAGGACCGCCGGCCCCGGTCCTGACGCCGCGGCCCCCGCCGAATCGTCCGTGCGGGCCGCACGGGCATCCAGCCCGGCTAGCACGCTTCGCGCGCATGGGTGGCTGTGGGGCCACCACCAACATGCGGCAGCGCGCCGGGCGATGAGCTCGAGGAGCGCTCGTGACTGATTCCCCGGCGGTTTCACAGGACACCATCAGGACCTACGTGCTCGACACGTCGGTGTTGTTGTCCGATCCGTGGGCCTGCTCCCGCTTCGCCGAACACGAAGTGGTGGTTCCGCTGGTAGTGATCAGTGAGCTGGAGGCCAAACGCCACCATCACGAACTGGGCTGGTTCGCCCGCCAGGCGTTGCGCCTGTTCGACGATCTCCGGGTCCAGCATGGGCGGCTGGATCAGCCCATTCCGGTCGGGACGCAGGGCGGCACGCTGCACGTCGAGCTCAACCACAGCGACCCCAACGTGCTGCCGGCCGGGTTCCGCACCGACACCAACGACTCGCGCATCCTGTGCTGTGCCGCCAACCTCGCCGCCGAGGGCAAGCGAGTCACGTTGGTCAGCAAGGACATTCCGCTGCGCGTCAAAGCGGGCGCGGTGGGCCTGCTCGCCGACGAGTACCACGCGCAGGACGTCGTCGTCTCCGGCTGGACCGGGATGACGGAAATGGAAACCAGCGCCGACGACATCGACGCGTTGTTCGCCGACGGTGAGGTCGACCTGGAGGCTGCGCGAGACCTGCCGTGCCACACCGGCATTCGGCTACTGGCCGGCAGCTCCCATGCGCTCGGCCGGGTGAACGCGCACAAGCGGGTCCAGCTGGTCCGCGGCGACCGCGAGGTTTTCGGACTGCGCGGACGCTCCGCCGAACAGCGGGTGGCCCTGGATCTGCTGCTCGACGAGTCGGTGGGCATCGTGTCGCTGGGCGGCAAGGCCGGCACCGGCAAGTCGGCGCTGGCGCTGTGCGCCGGGTTGGAAGCCGTGCTGGAGCGCCGCACGCAGCGCAAGGTAGTCGTGTTCCGCCCGCTGTACGCGGTCGGCGGCCAGGAACTGGGCTATCTCCCCGGTAGCGAGAGCGAAAAGATGGGCCCGTGGGCCCAGGCGGTCTTCGACACGCTCGAAGGTCTGGCCAGCCCGGCGGTGCTCGAAGAGGTGCTGTCCCGCGGCATGCTCGAGGTGCTGCCGCTGACCCACATCCGCGGTCGCTCGCTGCACGACTCGTTCGTCATCGTCGACGAAGCTCAGTCACTGGAACGAAACGTGCTGCTGACCGTGCTGTCCCGGCTGGGCGCGGGATCGCGGGTGGTGTTGACCCACGACGTCGCTCAGCGCGACAACCTGCGGGTGGGCCGGCACGACGGCGTCGCCGCGGTGGTCGAGAAACTCAAGGGCCACCCACTGTTCGCGCACATCACGCTGCTGCGCAGCGAACGGTCGCCGATCGCGGCGCTGGTCACCGAGATGCTCGAGGAGATCAGCGGCGTACCGCTGTAATCGGGCGGGCCTTCGTCGCCGGTAAGCTGCGGCCGTGCCGAAACGACCGGACAACCAAGCCTGGCGGTACTGGCGCACCGTCGCCGGCGCGGCTGCGGCCGCCGCCATCGTCGGGATCGGTGCGTTCACCGGGCACGTCCGGTTCGCACACGCCAAGGACGTCGTGGACTGCGCACAGGTCAAGTGCGTCGCGTTGACGTTCGACGACGGCCCCACCCCGTATACCGACCGGCTGCTGAGCATCCTGACCGCGAACAAGGCCAAGGCCACGTTCTTCGAGATCGGCAACAAGGTCGCGGCCAACCCGGCGGGCGCCAAACGGGTCGTCGAGGCGGGCATGGAACTGGGTAACCACACCTGGGAACACCCCAACATGACGACGTTGCCGCTCGAAGACGTCCCCAGCCAGTTGTCGCGGGCCAACGACGCGATCGCCGCGGCCACGGGTGTGACGCCGAAGTTGTGGCGGCCGCCGGGCGGGTTGACCAATGCGGCGGTCAACGAGCAGGCCGGAAAGCTCGGCTTAGCCGGAATCCTTTGGGACGTCATCCCTTACGACTGGATCAACGACTCCAACACCGCGGCCAGCCGGCTCCTGCTGATGACTCAGATCAAGCCGGGTTCGGTGGTGCTGCTGCACGACACTTACTCCAGCACGGTCGACATCGTCGAGCAGTTCATCCCGGTGCTCAAGGCCAACAACTACCACTTCGTCACGGTCAGCCAGCTGCTCGGGCAGCGCGCCCCGGGTAGCGTCTACGGCGGCCGCGAGAACGGACCCCCGGCCAACGATCTGCATGACATCCCCGCCTCGGAGATTCCGTCGCTGCCCAACACGCCGTCGCCGGCGCCGATGCCCAACTTCCCGATCACCGATGTGTCCGGGCAGAACTCGGGCGGACCGAACAACGGCAGTTAGGCCGGCATGGAGATCGCTTCTTCTAGAACCGATTCCGAGCTTGTCGCATATGTCGTCTATTTCGAGACAGAGCGGCTACCCACGCCCGCGGTCTGTCAGACCATCGCGTGAGCCATGGCAATGTGACCGTCGAACCCGCATGACTCAGCGAGGGCACGATACTGTTCACGGAAATCGCGGTAGCGATCCCCGTCGCCACGGGCCTTGGCCACCATCGCGTTCAATCGCAGCAGGGGCAGTTCGTGATAAACGTATCCGGGCTCGGTCGGCGTTGCCGCGAGGTTATCTATGACATGTTGCGCTTCGTCAAGGTCGTCGTCGCGGCCTCGGTTGAGCAACGCCTCAACGAGAACGCTGCTACACCATCCGCGATTGGTCATCTCACCACATCGGATCTCGTTGTCCAGTACGGCACTACACAACTCGATGGCACCGTCGTAGTCGCCGAGACGTTTCCTCTCCGCTGCGAAATCGATGTCCGCGCACCACGCGGCAACAATGAGGTTCCGGTGCTCGAGAGACACTCGACGAGCGCGGCCCAGCAGTTCGAAACCCAGCTCCCGATCCGCGTTCTCGTGGCGCAGCATGATGAGCCCACGGGTGAACTCCGCGTTCGTGAGGCTGAAGTCATCGCCGAACTGCTTGGCGATTTCTAACGCCTCGGCGGTGTCTCGCATGGCATCGTCGTCCGGCAGAAGTGCCCAGCTTTGCGTGGCGATGTACTTGAACATGACGACAGCGCCGAACGTGAATTTGTCGATTCTGCGGGCGAGCGCGATGGCATCGTCGAAGTCTTCTCGCCATCCGACAACGCCCAGGCAACACCGCGTCGCCCCACGCATCACCAATGCGAGCGCCAATGGTGACCCCACCATCAAGTTGCCCATCGTGGGATCGCCTCGGGATGCGTCGATTGCACGCTGGCTCAACTCCATGGCTTCGGTCACTTCACCCACAGCCCACTTGACAATCACCGGTGTGATCAATAGGCCAACGGTCAACTCGGGATCACCGATCGAGTCGAGAAGTTCGACATGGCGGGAGGCCAACTGCGAGGCCTCTGTGTACTTGCCGTAGAACTGCATCAGTTGGACGAGCCCTGTCAGCCCGATGACCAAAGATCGCTTATCGTCTGCCGCAGTAGCCAGTTCGTTCAGCTCCTCGAAGCAGGTGTCGTCCAGACTTCCGCCGACCCGCCAGATCGTCGCGCACAGTAAGGTTCGTGGGGCGATGCGCATCGTCATGCGTCCGGCGTGGTCAGCGGGCAACCGGTCAGCCACCTGACACGCTCGCTGCCAACTCATCCGCGCTCCCGCAATGTCGCGGTGCGTCAACCAGTTTCCGGCTCGCATGTGCCATTCAAACGCTGCCTGCAGATCGCCTGCCGCCTCCAGATGATCGGCAATCAACGCAGCTTTCTCATCCACCGACTCCGGCTCGCGCGCTTCGATAGCGGCGGCGACTCGACGGTGCAACTCGCCGCGATAAGACCTGAGCTGCGATTCGTAGGCCACCGCACGGATCAGTGGATGGTGGAATGCGTACTCTGGTCGGCTGGACCCAAGCCGATCGATAAGTTGGCCCGCCACAAGGGCATCAACGGACGGTTTGACCCCTAAGGCGGTCACTAGGTCAAGGCTGAATCGGGCGCCGATCACAGCCGCCGCGCCCAAGGTGCGCTTAGCTGACCCCTCGAGACGATCGATGCGCGCGGCGATAGTCGCCTGCAGCGTCGCAGGCACACTGATCTCAGCTACCTCTGCCGTCGACGTGTATCGGCCTGGCTTGCCACGCAACGCACCTCGCTCAGCCAGCTCGCGCACAATCTCTTCGGCGAAAAAGGGAGTGCCAGCAGCTCTTTCGGCGATCATCTTGCCGATCGGAGCAACTGTGGTGTCCGGTCCGAGCAATTCCGCGATGAGCGCCGTGGATTCCTCGTCGCTCAGTGGCTCCAGGGCCATGGTGTGCAGACTCGATACCTGGGCCAGTGCGCCATGGTAATCGGGACGGTAGGTGACGATCACTAGCGACGGCGTCTGCGGGATCACTGCGAAGAAGTCAACGAGCATCGACTCACTGACCGCATCGATCCAGTGGGCGTCCTCCACCACATAGATTGCCGGGCGTTCGCGCGCCAACGACGCGGCATTCAGCAGAGCCGTCAACCGCCGCCGACGCGCGTCAGGATCGATCTGAGGAAGGTGGACAGCCTGGTCCGCTATTCCGAGCAACTCATCAAACAGCAGCAAGTCTTCAGGATTCGCCTCACAGAAGCCTTCCCGCAACAAGCTGCGAGCGGCCTGCGCGTCAAGACCTTCTACCCCAAAGGCCACGCGCAAGAGCCGACCCACGGCGTGGAAGGGGACCTGGCTGGTGTGAGATTCACAAAATGTGGTGAACACATCCACGCCCCGCAACGCGGCCATAGCCGAAACCTCGCGCACCAAACGACTTTTCCCAATACCAGGCGGACCGGTCATCCCGATCACAGAACCCTGGCCGTCGGCGGCACGGTCCAACAACGCCTCGACTGCGCTCACCTCCGTTTGCCGACCCACGAGGATTGACTCAGGCCGCCTGACCGGTCGACGATGTTCTGCGATGCCAATCAGCCGATGGGCGGGCACCGGTGCGTCGGCCCCTTTGATCTGGACCAGCTCGCGCTCGCCCAAAACTGCTGTGTCCTCAACCAGGCGTGCGGTCGACGCGCTGAGCGTCACACCGCCCGGCGATGCGACCGACTCCATCCGCTGGGCCATGCCCACCTGCTCACCAATAGTGGTGTACCCGAACGGCCCGACCCCGATATCACCGGCTATCACCTGACCCGAGTTCAACCCGACCCGTAGGCCCAACTCGATACCATCGCGGTTTCGGACAGCTACGGCGAGTTGCTTAGCTTCCTTCTGGATCGCTAAAGCCGCCAGGCAGCCACGCACCGCATGATCCTCCAATGCCACAGGCGCGCCGAACACCGCCATAATCCCGTCACCGGTGAAGCCGCCGACCGTGCCCCCGAACCGCTTTACTACCGCGGCGCACCTATCTGTCAGTTCCGCCATGATCTCGCGCAGCCGCTCTGCCCCCACCGTCGCAGCGATATCCATCGAATGCACCACGTCGGCGAACAACACCGTGACCTGCTTGTACTCGGCCTCTTGGCTGGCGTGTGTTAGCCGCGCACCGCACTCGGCGCAGAACTTGGCCGCCGCACGGTACTGTGCGCCGCAGGTACCACAGACGAGCGCCGTCGCGCTCAGCCCATCATCCCGCGTGGGGTTCACTTCAATATCGTGTCACCGCTGGTCAGCAGTGTCCGTTGTATCGCCGCCATATCCCAGATGAACTTTCGAGACTCTCGTAACTCGTCTATTTCGAGAAAAGTTGGCTGCCGAGTTTGCCGTCATCGCATTTCTTTAGCCCACTTCATGTGGCCCTCGAGGCCAAGCGTTGTCGCCATGTCGCGGTAGCGATCTCGGAGCTCCGTGTAGGCGGCGGCATCGCTGTGAGCCCGCGCCAGTAGGGCATGTAGTCGTAGCAGCCAGATGTCACGAATAACCCGATCCTCATCGGCTGGCGCAATTGCCAACCGCTCGATGACGGCCTCGGCTTCGGCGACGTCACCGTCGGCGCCGCGACCGAGCAGCGTCTGCGCCAGAACACCCGTCGCCGGAATGCCCCACGCCAGCAGTTGTCCCTCGCGGACCAGGTGGTCGGTGGCAGCGCGCATCAGCGGTATCGCCTCGTCGAGATCCCCGCGCCAAGCCCTTTCCCGCGCCATGTACACCTGGACGAGCGGTCGATCCGCGAGGTTGTGGGCATGCCGCGCGAACACATCACTGACCTCGGCCATGAGCGTGAGTCCTCGGTCACGCTGCGCAGCCGTGTGACGATGCGCCAGTGCAACGCCCAGCGCCATCCGGGCGAATGACGGCGCCATATCATTGCCGGCTCGTTCGGCAATTCCTAGCGCATCCTCGATCTCGCGCACCGCGCGGTCGTCGGCAGCCAGTGCGCCACTCGATATTCCCGGGAAGTAACCCAGAGCGGCCACCCCAGAGTAGGTCAGGGGGTCGGCACTGCGGGCCATGTCCAGGCCGTGACGCAGATCCTCGCGCCATCCGGTACGTCCCAAGGAGTAACGGGCCGTACCCCGCGACCCCAAGGCCAGTGCTAACGGAGACCCGAAGATGAAGTTGCCCTTAAACGGATCACCGTCGGCCAGGTCGATAACCCTTTGCGACCACCGCAGCACGTCAGGGAACTCACCACATTCGATCTTGGCGTAGAGCGCCGGGAAGGACAGCCCCACAATCAAAGTCGGATCGCCAAGGGACTCGATGAGGGCCATGGCCTCCGATGCCAGCTTCGACGCCTGACGCATCCGGCCCCGATACGCGTGATCCATCACCAGCCCCGCCATGGCGACGGCCAGTGGCGCCTTGTCCCCGAAAACGGCGCACAACTGCTGCAACTCGTCGAAGCGGGCGCCGGCGTCGTTCGGATGAACCCGATAGGCGGTCCCGCACAACATGGTGCGAGGGGCGATGCGCATGGCTACCTGGTTCGGGTCGTCGGTGGGCAATGTGTCGGCGATCGTTCGAGCGCGCTCCCAACTGGTTCGTGCCGCAGCCATGTTGCGGCTGGTTGCCCAAGCCCCGGCGCGCAGGTGCCAGCCGTATGCGGCGTGCAGGTCACCGGCGGCCTCCAGATGTTCGGCAATCAAAGCGGCGTTTTCCTCAGCCGCTGCCGGGTCACGTGATTCGATTGCGGCCGCGACGCGCCGGTGCAGCTCGGCACGATCGGATTTGAGCTGTGACTCGTAGGCCACCGAGCGGATCAGCGGATGGTGAAACACGTACTCCGGTGCTCCGGTGAACCTCACCTGATCAACGAGTTCGGCCACCAGAAGATCCTCGACAATGGTTTCAATGCCCAGCGTTTCGAGCAGGCCCGGGTCGAACCGCGAGCCGATGACCGCCGCGGCACTTAAGGTGCGCTTGGCCACTGGGGCAAGGCGGTCGATGCGGGCGGCGATAGTCGCCTGCACGGTGGCGGGGATGCTGACCTCGGCCACACCGGCAGTCGAGACGTAGGCGCTGCGGAGGCCGCGTAGCACACCTCGCTCGGCCAGGTCGCGCACCATCTCTTCGGCGAAAAACGGATTACCGGCGGCCCTCTCGGCGATCTTCTGGCCCAGCGCATCAACAGAGGGGTCGGGGCCGAGCAGCCCTGAGACCAGTGCTGCGGTCTCCGAATCGCTCAGCGGCGCAAGGGCGATGCTCTGAGCACCGGGCACCCGGTTCAACGCGCCCGGATATTCGGGGCGGTAGGTGATCAGCACAACCGAGCGCGTCTGCGGAATCACGGCCCTAAAGTGCGCAAGCAGAGATTCGCTGGCCTCATCGATCCAGTGCACGTCCTCGACGGCGTAGACGGCCGGGGTTTGGCGGGCCAGCGACGCCGCATTGACCAGCGCAGTCAACCGCCGCCGACGGGCGTCGGGATCGATCTTGGGTAGCTTCACCTCGGGATCGGCGATGCCCAGCAGATCGTCGAAGAGCAACACGTCTTCAGGGTCGGCATTGGGCACCCGGGCCCGCACCTGCGTGCGGGCGGCCGCGGCTTCGAGATCACCCACACCGAAGGCTGCGCGTAGTAGTCGCGCTACAACGTAAAATGGGATATCACTGGCGTGCGATTCGCAAAAGGCGACGAAAACGTCGACACCCCGGACTGCGGCCATCGCGGTGACCTCACGCACCGTACGGCTCTTGCCGATGCCCGGCGATCCCACCACGCCGACCACCGCGCCATAGCCATCGATCGCACGGTCCAGCAGGCTTTCAACGGCGGCCATCTCCCACTGTCGACCGACAAGGTTCGACTGGGTACGGCCGACATCGCGATGCTCTTCCGACATCCCCAGCAGCCGATGGGCAGCCACCGCCGCGTCGGCGCCCTTGATGCGCACCATCTCGGTCTCACCTAGCACCGCCCTGCCCACCACCAGCCGTGCGGTGGATTCGCTAAGCATCACCCCGCCCGCCGGCGCGACGGACTCCATCCGCTGCGCCAGGCCCACCTGCTCCCCGATTGCGGCGTAACCGAAAGCCCCCGAACCGACCTCACCGGCAACGACCTCACCGGAGTTGAGTCCTACGCGCAACCGCAAATCCAGGCCGTCATAGTCTTTGACGTCAACGGCTAGTCGGACGGTCTCATCTTGAATGCCCAGCGCCGCACGACAAGCACGAACGGCATGGTCTTCCAACGCCACCGGCGCGCCGAACACCGCCATGATCCCGTCGCCGGTGAACTGTGCGACCGCGGCGCCGTAACGCTGCACCACCTTTGCAGCGCGGTTGGCGAGCTCGGTCATAATCTCGCGCAGCCGCTCTGCG
>DATDLZ010000127.1:0-16650 GCA_036519055.1 Mycobacterium sp. | reverse complement strand
GTCGGGCTCGTCGGGCTCCTCGGCCGCTGGTGCGGTCTGCTCCTCGTCGGGCATGGCCGTGAGCCTAGCCGGGCGACGCATGCAGACCAGGTGACCCGTCGGCGGGCCGCGCAACCAACTAGATGGTAAGGATGGTTGCGTGACGGTAGAAGCTATCCGCTCGGGCATCGACCTGAGCTATGTCGACGCTGGTGCCCGCCCTCAAGACGACCTGTTCGGCCATGTCAACGGGCGCTGGTTGGCGGACTACGCCATCCCCGCGGACCGCGCCACCGATGGCGCCTTCCGGTCGCTGGCCGACCGCGCCGAGGAGCAGGTGCGTGACCTCATCACCGAGGCGGCCGCCTCCAAGGGCGCCGAGGGCACCGACCCGCAGCGCATCGGCGACTTGTACGCCAGCTTCATGGACACCGAGTCCATCGCGAGCCTCGGCGTCCGCCCGCTGCTCGACGAGCTGGCCGGCGTCGACGCGGCGCTGACGCCGACCGAGTTGGCGGCCGAACTCGGCGAGCTGCAGCGCACCGGCATCGGCGGTGGCACCGGCCTCTACGTCGACACCGACTCGAAGAACTCCACCCGCTACCTGCTGCACCTGACGCAGTCAGGACTCGGGCTGCCCGACGAGTCGTACTACCGAGACCCGCAGCACGCGGCGATCCTCGCCGAATACCCGAAGCACATCGCGCGGATGTTCGCGCTCGTCTACGGCGAGCACGAGGGCGACTGGGATGCGACCGCCGCGCAGATCGTCGCGCTGGAGACCAAGATCGCGGCGGCGCACTGGGATGTCGTCAAGCGCCGCGACGCCGACCTGACCTACAACCTGCGTACGTTCGACCAATTGGTTTCGGAGGCAACCGGTTTCGACTGGGCCGTGTGGCTGCACGGGTTGGGCGCCTCGACCGAGCAAGCTGCAGAGGTCGTTGTCAGCCAGCCCGACGCGCTGACCGCGTTCGCCGCGCTGTGGGAGAGCGAGGACCTCGAGGACTGGAAGCGCTGGCTGCGCTGGCGCGTGATCAGCGGTCGCGCGTCAATGCTGACCGATGACCTCGTCGACGAGAACTTCGCGTTCTACGGGCGCACGCTGTCGGGCACCGAGGAGTTGCGCGACCGCTGGAAGCGCGGTGTCGCGCTGGTCGAGAAACTGATGGGCGATGCCGTCGGCCGGCTCTACGTCGAGCGGCACTTCCCGCCGGACGCCAAGGCCCGGATGGACGAGCTGGTAGCCAACCTGCGCGAGGCCTACCGGGTCAGCATCACCGACCTGGAATGGATGACGCCGGAGACCCGGCAGCGGGCGCTGGAGAAGCTCGACAAGTTCACGCCGAAGATCGGCTACCCCGCGAAGTGGCGCGACTACTCGACGCTCGTCATCGCCCGTGACGACCTGTACGGCAACTACCAGCGCGGCTACGCGCTGGAGTACGACCGCGACCTGGCCAAGCTCGGCGGCCCGGTCGACCGCGACGAGTGGTTCATGACGCCGCAGACCGTCAACGCGTACTACAACCCGGGCATGAACGAGATCGTCTTCCCAGCCGCGATCCTGCAGCCGCCGTTCTTCGACGCCGAGGCCGACGACGCGGCCAACTACGGCGGCATCGGGGCGGTGATCGGCCACGAGATCGGCCACGGTTTCGACGACCAGGGTGCCAAGTACGACGGCGACGGCAACCTCGTCGACTGGTGGACCGATGACGACCGCGCCGAATTCGGCCTTCGCACAAAGGCTTTGATCGAGCAGTACGACGTCTACTCTCCCCGCGGGCTGGAGAACGGCCACCACGTCAACGGCGCGTTCACCGTCGGGGAAAACATCGGCGACCTGGGCGGCCTGACCATCGCGCTGCTCGCCTACCAGCTGTCACTCGGCGGCAAGGAGGCGCCCGTCATCGACGGGCTGACCGGTGTGCAGCGGGTGTTCTTCGGCTGGGCTCAGGTGTGGCGCACCAAATCCCGTGACGCCGAGGCGATTCGGCGGCTGGCCATCGACCCGCACTCGCCGCCGGAGTTCCGCTGTAATGGCGTCATCCGCAACATTGACGTCTTCTACGACGTCTTCCAGGTCACCCCGGACGACGAGCTGTTCCTGGATCCGCAACGCAGGGTCAGGATCTGGAACTAGGGCCTAAAGCTGCCAGTCGTTGGAGCCGTCGTTCTTGCTGTAGGTCCCGACGGAGTTCTTGACGACGACGGGGTCGCCGGTGCCGAAGTTGGCGAAGAACCATTTCGCGTTCGTCGGGCTGATGTTGATGCAGCCGTGGCTGACGTCGCGCTTGCCCTGGTCGGCCACCGACCACGGCGCGCTGTGCACGTAGTCACCGCTGTTGTCGAACTGCACGGCGTCCTCGACGTTCACCTTGTAGCCGTATGCCGAGTTGACCGGCACACCGTAGGTGGACGAATCCATCACGACCTTGGCCTTCTTGTCGAGCACGTAGTAGGTGCCGTTAGGCGTCTGGTGACCGCCCGCAGCCATGCCCATCGACATCGGGAAGGTCTGCTCGACCGTCCCGTTGCGGGTGACGATCAGCTGGTGGGTCGCATCGTCGGCGGTGGCGATCAGCGAGTCACCGGTGACGAAGTTCTCCTGGGTGCCGGCCGCGTCGACGTGCACCGCGGTGTGCGCGGGCCAGAAGCTGAGCGGACGCCAGCGCACCTGGCTGGAAGTCAGCCAGTAGAACTTGCCGGACACCGGCGGGGTCGACGAGACGTGGATCGCCTGTTCGGCCATGTGCTGGTCGGCGATCGGGCGCGCGAAGTTGATGATGATCGGCTCGCCCACGCCGACTGTTGAGCCGCTGACCGGGTTGAAAGTCGGCGGCACGAACGGCGGCGAGCCGGTGAACGGCGCCGGGTTCTGGCCGACAACCGGTCCTGTCGGCGCGGCGGCCGGGGTGGCCGGGGTGCCCGGCGACACAGCCGGCGCCGGTGCCGATGGGTCGCCGGGGGCCAGCGGAGGTGCGGCCGGGTTGGGCGGCGGAGGTGCGGCCGGGTTGGCTGGCGGCGGCACCGCCAGCGGGTCGGCGGGCGGCGCCGGGTCGCCGGGTGGCGGCGGAGCCGGGGCGTCTACCCCAGGCGCGGGCGGGGGCGGCGGCTCCGGGTCGGCGAGCGCCAAACCGCTGCCTAACACAAGCGCAGCGGTCACTCCCACTGCGCTGAACGCAGCGGCCAGTGGACCCGTGGTCCATCGCGACATTTGTATCCCTCCAAGTCACGGTCTCAAGCCAGTATGCAGTAGCGGAGGGCCCAGCTATTAATTCAGCGGTCGCCGCCCGCTGCGAAAACGCGTGTCAACCAGCCTGTTGAACTGCGGGTTTATCTTTTACGGTCGATCCGCGGAGGGGACGTCGAAGAGCTGCCGCTCGGCGATCATTCCGACGGCTCCGAGACCGATCAAGGCCGCGGAGGCGGCCAACATCATCAGCATGCCGTGCTCGTAGAACAACCCGCCGGCGAACGATCCGGCCATGATGCCGACTTGAAACGCCGCCATGTACAGCCCGGACGCGCCGTCCGGGTCGTCGGCGCCGGCGCGCATCGCCGCGGATTGCAGCATCGGCGACACCGCGTTGGCGGTGCCGCCCCATAACGCGATCGCGATGATCCCGATCAAAGCCGTGGCCGTCGGGGACAGCCGGTGCAAGGCCAACGCAGTCAGCACCACGAATGTCATCCACAGCGCGATCATGCAGCTGATGGTCGCGGCCCTCGGCCGATGATCCATCGGTCGGGCCACCAGCGGGATCGCCAACAGGCCCGCGATCCCGTAGGTAGCCAGTAGCCAGGCGATATCCGGTCCCCGCACGCCCACCACGTCGCGGACGATCACCGCGAAGAAGGTGTACGACATGTAGTGCCCGGTGACCGCGATCATGGTGAGCACGCTCACGATGACCAGTCGCCGATTGCGGTGATGGTGTGCACCCCGGCCGACGACTGCCAGCTGCGTCTCGGTCAAGGCCATCACCGGCAGCACGAGCCAGGCCGCCACGGTCACCAGCGCGGCCACGGCGGTCACCGCCGCGACGGCCACCCGCCAGTTCCACTCCAAGCTGATCGCCGCGGTGGCCGGGCTGCCCACCACCACGGCCAGGCTGATGCCGACGTAAATACTCGTGGTCGCGCGCCCGGAGTGGCTGGCCGGAACCAGCCGAGTGGCGATCGGCGCGATGACCGACAGGATCAGGCCGTGGGTGACGGCCGACAGTGCCCGGCCGCAGGCCAGCACCACAAAGTTGGGCGCCATCGCGGAGATGAGCTGGGACACGGTCAGGCAGGCCAGCGACAGCAGCAGCGCGCGGCGTCGCGGCCACTGCGCGGTCCAGCGGACCAGCGGAATCGTGGTGACCGCTGCTACCAGCGCGTACCAGGCCAGCAACGTGCCGACCATCGGGATACTGACGTGCAAGTCACGAGCGATCGCGGGCAGCGCGCCGACCGGCAGCAACTCGGCGGTGACGTAAGTGAAAGCCGCCGCGGCCAGGACAGCCAACTGCACGGCGATTCGGGGAGTCCAGGGCCCGCTCGTAGCGGTTCGCCCTTCGGCGGCACGAGCTGGCCCCACGGCGACTACTCAACCACGCATTGCACGCGGGGCGTTAGCGATCAGGAGCGGACGAGTCGCGCAATGGCCGCGGAGGCTTCGGCCAGCTTCTCGTCAGCCTCGGTGCCGCCCTCTGAGACGGCGCGGGTGACGCAGTGTCCGAGGTGCTCGTCGAGCAGGTTCAGCGCGACCGACCGCAGAGCGTTGTTGGCGGCGCTGATCTGGGTGAGGACGTCGATGCAGTACTTGTCGTCCTCGATCATCTTCGCGATGCCACGCACCTGGCCCTCGATCCGCCGCAAACGTTTGGCGTAGTTGTCTTTCTGCGACGAGTAGCCGTGTGCGGGTGCCATCTGCCCCTCCAACATCGTGGTCTTTTGATCATGCTCGGGGCCATCGCGACGGCGCCGGTGTTGTCACCATTGTCAACGTCGGCTGGTGCTGGCGCCACGGCGGCCTGGTACATCGGCCTTCGCCGAGGCAACGACTATACCCCGTGGGGGTATTTTAATGATTTTGGCCGACATGGCGCTACACGCATACTTGAGCTGTGTCTAAAACCAAGCCTGACAGCAACAATCCCATCGACATAAAGCCCCGCAGTCGCGAGGTCACCGACGGCCTGGAAAAGGCCGCTTCGCGCGGGATGTTGCGCGCGGTGGGAATGGACGACGACGACTTCGCCAAGCCGCAGATCGGGGTGGCGTCGTCGTGGAACGAGATCACGCCCTGCAACCTGTCGCTGGACCGGTTGGCCAAGTCCGCCAAGGAGGGCGTGTTCGCCGCCGGCGGCTATCCGCTTGAGTTCGGCACGATCTCGGTGTCCGACGGCATCTCGATGGGCCACGAGGGCATGCACTTCTCCCTGGTGTCGCGCGAGGTGATCGCCGACAGCGTGGAAACCGTCATGCAGGCCGAGCGCCTTGACGGATCGGTGCTGCTGGCCGGCTGCGACAAGTCGCTGCCCGGCATGCTGATGGCTGCGGCTCGGCTGGATCTGGCCGCGGTCTTCCTCTATGCGGGCTCGATACTGCCGGGCCGGGCCAAGCTGTCCGACGGCACCGAGCGGGACGTGACGATCATTGATGCGTTCGAGGCGGTCGGGGCATGTGCCCGCGGCTTGATGCCGCGCGAGGACGTCGACGCCATCGAGCGGGCCATCTGTCCCGGCGAGGGTGCGTGCGGCGGCATGTTCACCGCCAACACCATGGCCAGCGCAGCCGAAGCGCTGGGCATGTCGCTGCCCGGCAGCGCCGCCCCGCCGGCGACCGACCGTCGGCGCGACGGATACGCACGGCGCAGCGGTGAAGCGGTCGTCGGTCTTTTGCGGCGCGGCATCACGGCGCGCGACATCTTGACCAAGGAGGCCTTCGAGAACGCGATCGCGGTGGTGATGGCATTCGGCGGCTCGACCAACGCGGTGCTGCATCTGCTGGCCATCGCCCATGAGTCCGACGTGAAGCTGTCACTCGCGGACTTCAGCCGGATCGGTGCGAAGGTGCCGCACCTGGCTGACGTCAAGCCGTTCGGCAAGCACGTGATGTTCGACGTCGACCGCATCGGCGGGGTGCCGGTGGTAATGAAAGCCCTGCTAGACGCTGGCCTTTTACACGGCGATTGCCTGACCGTGACCGGGCAGACCATGGCCGAGAATCTCGCGCACATCGCCCCGCCCGACCCGGACGGCAAGGTGCTGCGGGCATTGGACAATCCGATTCATCCCACCGGCGGGATCACCATCCTGCACGGTTCGCTGGCGCCCGAAGGCGCGGTGGTCAAGTCGGCCGGCTTCGACTCCGACGTGTTCGAGGGCACCGCAAGGGTTTTCGAGCGCGAGCGGGCAGCACTAGATGCCCTGGAGGACGGCACCATCACGCACGGTGATGCGGTGGTGATCCGCTACGAAGGCCCCAAGGGCGGACCGGGGATGCGGGAAATGCTCGCCATCACCGGTGCCATCAAGGGCGCCGGCCTGGGCAAGGACGTGCTGCTGTTGACCGACGGCCGGTTCTCCGGCGGCACCACCGGCCTGTGTGTCGGGCACGTCGCACCCGAGGCGGTCGACGGCGGGCCGATCGCCTTCCTGCGCGACGGCGACCGGATCCGGCTCGACGTCGCCGACGGCACCCTGGACGTGCTAGTCGATGCTGACGAGTTCGCTTCCCGCCGTGAGGGTTTCACTCCGCTGCCGCCGCGCTACACCTCCGGCGTGCTGGGCAAGTACGTCAAGCTGGTGGGATCGGCGGCCCACGGAGCGATCTGCGGGTAGCCGCCTACTTCACCAGCGCGATCGCGAAGCCGTCCCAGTGCTTGGCGCCCACCGTCTGCAGCACCGCGGTGTCGAGCCCAGGATGCTCACCCATCAGCTCGAGCACCCTTCTCGTCCCGCGCACCACGGCATCCTGATCGGGCGACAGGATCGCGCCCTCCCGAATCACGTTGTCCACCACGATCACTGAGCCGGGGTGGGTGAGCTTGACGGCCCACTCGAGGTAGCCGGGGTTGTTTTCCTTGTCCGCGTCGATGAACACCAGGTCGAACGGACCACCAGTGACGCTCGGCAGGGTATCGAGGGCGGCGCCGACCAGCACCTCTACCCGATCGCCGACACCGGCGCGGTCGATGTTGGCCCGGGCCACCTCGGCGTGCTTGGGCTCGTATTCCAGCGTGGTGACCCGACCGTCCGGCCCGGCGCCGCGGGCCAGCCAGATGGTGCTGAAGCCGCCCAGTGTCCCGATCTCCAGGATCCGACGAGCCCCGACTGCAGTGGCGAGCAGGCTCAGGAACTTGCCCTGTTGCGCCGAGACGGCGATCTTCGGCAACCCGGCGCCATCGCTGTCCTCCAGGGCGGCGGACAACACCGGATCGTCGTCCAGCACGGTGGTGTCCAGGTATTCGTCGACTTCAGCAGGCGTTGGCTTTTGGGTCATGAGCCAACGCTAGCTCGGCGGCGATGCATCCCGCCACTGGACTAACGGTCCTTGCGCTATACCCCCCGGGGGTATAGCTTGGTCAATGTCAGGTCCCAATCCAGAAAAGGTGAAGAAGATGTCCAACGAAGCAGGCACCCTGTTGAGCTGTGGTCATGACGGCTGCGGCTGTCGCGTTCGCATCGAGGTCGCATGTCACTGCAGCGGCGCCGATCAGGCATACATCTGCAAGTGCGGCGACGAGATGGTCGAGGTCGCCAGCTAGCGCACGCCCTCTTTCGCGTACACCACCCGCAGTACGTGCCCGGCTTCGGGCCCCATGACCAATTCGGCCAAGGTGCACAGCGTCGTGACGTACTGCGACCCGTGCGGCGGCTGTACATCGCAGAGGTGGTGCGCGATTTCGTGCAGCACGACCAATTCACGCATCGCCCAGCTGGCGTCGTGGTGATCGGGTACCGCGATAATGCCTGTGCCGTCCTGGCTTTCGTAATGAGCTGCGGTCGAGGCCCGTCGGGCCCGCACTCGCAGCGGCGCCACCTTCGGCCACTGTCGTCGCAGTGCCGGCAGGGCCAGCACGTCGTCGACGTAGCGCTGCACCGCGGCCAGCGACCCGAACCGCGCCTCGGGTGGCAGGGTCAACTGCGTGCCGAAGAACTCCACACTGGTCGAGCCATGTTCGGCCGCGCGGTCGAACAGCGTCCGCACGAATTCCTCGGCGGCGTAGACCTTCGAGCGCTGCGAGTCCCGCGCGGACGAATCGTCGGCGTTCACCGCTCCAGCGCGCTCCGCGCCCCGGAGAGCTCCGGGCCGCTGCCCAGCCGTGCCCGCTTACCGGCCCGGTCCCCCGCCCGCCGAGCGGCCGACGAATATCCCGCGGTGGCTCGGCTGGCCTGCCAGGTGCCCCGCGCCTTCGACGCCGTTCGGTAGTAGTCGCGGAGCTCGATCTCCTTGTTCCGCAGGGCGACTGCCGTACCGGGCGGACGGCGACGGTCCTTCTTCGCTTCTCGCTGCGTCTGCTCGCGGGCCTCGGCCAACCGGTGACCCACCCGGGCTCCGAACGCCAGCTGAAAATTCAGCCGGGCGGTGATCGTCGGGGTCGGCCGGTGTGCGCCTGAGGAGATGTAGGAGTCTGACGCGCGGACCATCTGGACGACCAGGCTGGCGTACAGCGCATGGGTGGTGTCGATGTCCTCGGCGAAGCCGTAGGCGTAGACGAACGTCGAGTTGGACGCGATGTCACAGCGGATGTCGTTGGCGGATGCGATCAGCACGAACAACTGCACATAGGTCCGCAGTCCCTTGCTGCCGGCGGCGCCGATGGTGATCGTGCGCTGCACCGGCGCCTGAGCGGGTGTGCGCTTGTCGGCATGCGAGCGCGCGACCGCCAGGTCGATGGACGTCGCGGTGGCCAGCCGTTGAGCGGCGGACATGAACGCCTCGGCCTCGTGGCCGTTGTCGGTGCCCTCGGCTTGACGCAACAGGGCTGCGATACGTGCCAGCATCTTGTCGTCAGTCATGCCACCAAACTAGGCGAACCGTAGAACTTCTCGGCGCCGCCACTCACAGTCTGGCGTTGATCCACGACACAACGTCGTCGAGGACCTGGTCCTGCTCGGGTTCGTTGAACACCTCGTGATAGAGCCCCGGATAAACCTTCAGCTCGACATCGGAACTACCCACGGCCGCGACCAACTGGCGGCTGCCCTCGACCGGGATCAGCCGGTCGTCGGATCCGTGCACCACCAGTAGCGGCGCGGTCAGCGACGGCGCTCGCTGCGGCATCGTCTCGCCGACCAGCAGCAGCGCTCGGCCAATGCCCGCGGGAACCTTGCCGTGATACACCAACGGGTCGGTGTCGTAGGCGTTCACCACGGCCGGGTCGCGGGACACCGCGCTCGAGTCGAGTGCCTGCATCGGCAAACCCGGCGCGATCGCTCCGATGGTTTTGGCGATCCGGGCCAGCAGCGGCGAGACGGCAGTCTGGGCTGCCACGGCCGGTCCGGACAGCACCATCAAGTCGTAGTCGTCGGGATGCTCGACGCCGTAGGCGAACACGATGCCGCCGCCCATGCTGTGGCCGAGGACGATGCGCGTCGCACCGGGATGTTCTTTGGCGGCGATGCCGACCAGGGTGTCGAAGTCACCGGTGTATTCGGAGATGTCCTTCAGCAGCACCCGCTTACCGCCCGAGCGGCCATGCCCGCGATGGTCGACCGCGTAGGTCACCAATCCCTCGCGGCCGAACCGCGCGGCGACGTGATCGTAGCGACGGGCGTGTTCGCCGAGGCCGTGCGAAAGGATGACCACGCCGCGCGGCGTGGTCCCGATGTCCGGGGGGGTCCAGACGTCATAGACGATGCGCACGCCGTCGACACCGTCGAAGGATCGTTCGGTACGGGTGGTTGCCATCAGGGGCAGCGTAGACCCACTGTCACAGGCAGTACGTAAGCTCGGTCCGGTGAGCGTGCTCGCCCGCGAGTTGGCCGATGACGGCAGGAACCATTTCTCTGCCACCGCCGAGCCGTACCGACGTGAACTGCTCGCGCATTGCTATCGAATGACCGGGTCGCTGCACGATGCCGAGGACCTGGTGCAGGAGACCTTGCTGCGAGCCTGGAAGGCCTACGACCGCTTCGAAGGAAAGTCGTCGGTGCGCACCTGGCTGCACCGAATCGCCACCAACACCTGCCTGACGGCGCTGGAGAATCGCCAGCGCCGTCCGCTGCCGACCGGGTTGGGCGCGCCCAGTTCGGACCCCACCGCCGAGCTGGTCGAGGGCACCGAGGTGCCGTGGCTCGAGCCGTTGCCCGACGCGGCAGACGATCCGGCTGATCCTTCAACGATCGTTAGTACTCGCGAGTCGGTCCGGTTGGCGTTCGTGGCGGCCCTGCAGCATCTGTCGCCCCGGCAGCGGGCGGTGCTGCTACTGCGCGACGTGCTGCAGTGGAAGGCCGCCGAGGTAGCCGACGCGATCGGCGCCAGCACGGCCGCCGTCAACAGCCTGCTGCAGCGTGCGCGGTCGCAACTCGACGCCGCTGGGCCCAGTGCCGACGATCGGTTGGTGGCGCCCGACTCCGAGGACGCGCAAGACCGGTTGAGGCGTTATATCGCCGCGTTCGAGGCCTACGACATCGACCGGCTGGTCGAGCTGTTCACCGCCGAGGCGATCTGGGAGATGCCGCCGTTCGTCGGCTGGTACCAGGGACCGCAAGCCATCATCACGTTGATTCATCAGCAGTGCCCCGCGGACGAACCCGGCGATATGCGGCTGGTCCCGCTGACCGCCAACGGCCAGCCCGCCGCGGCGATGTACATGCGCGACGGCGACGGCCATGTGCCGTTCCAGCTACATGTGCTGGACCTGCGGGCCGACGGGGTGTCTCGGGTGGTGGCCTTTCTCGACACCGCGCTGTTCGCGAAGTTCGGTCTGCCGCAACGGCTCTGATGTGCCGACTGGCCAGTTGAGGCCATGTAATTCCGGCGAAGTCGGCCTCGACGGCCAACAGCCGCTGGCCGGAAGCGGCCGGACTCCAACATCCCCGACGCCGATTAGTTTCGCCGCGGTTTTCAGTCTGTATTCCCAACACGGCATCAACCGCACTCGAGGAGAGCGTCATGACCGCTACCTACACCTTCGACGTCTTTTCCAGCCTCGATGGCTTCGGCAGTGTCAGCGGCGGCGACTGGGGCGGCTACTGGGGCAAGCAAGGCCCCGAATTGCTCGACCACCGGCTCGAGCTGTATGGCGAGAAGCAGCGAATGGTGATCGGCGCCAACACATATCGGTTGTTCGCGCAAATGCTGACCGAAAGCACCGAGGAGTCCGAGGTGCGCGACCCGTGGGTCACCCGGATGAGGCACCTGCCGGCGACGGTCGTGTCGTCCACCCTGGATGGACTTCTCGATTGGCCCGATGCGACCGTCGTGAGCGGCGACGCCATCGACGTCGTCGCCGCGCTCAAGGAAGAGTCCGAGGTGCCGTTGCGCTCGCATGGCAGCCTGTCGATGAACCGAGCGCTGATGGCCGCCGGCCTTGTCGACCGCGTCCAAGTCACGCTCTTCCCCGTGATCACCGGTCAGACCGGAGACGACCCGATCTTCCGGGGTGCGGCCGACTTCGACCTCGAGCTGATCGAGAGCCGAACGCTCGACGGCAATATCCAAGAGCTCATTTACCGGCCCACCGTGCATGTATGAGTCCATCCACGCACACCTCCGGGTCGAGCGACCGAAACCGACCGGAACTGGCTACTCGACCCTGAAACTAGAACAGCCTGCTGTCCGGTGACGGCCCAGCCACCGACCGGACCAGCCCGACGCCGGTGACCAGCGGCAGATCCAGCGCCGACAGCAGCCCCGGCTGCGCCTGGCAGACCGCCGGGATGGCGTTGACCATCCGGGATGCGCCGGCCATCCGGGCGCCCAGGTCGTGGTCGTGGTCGTCGGCCATCTCGAACTCGCAGCGCATGGTCGGCGAGCCCTCGATCTCGACGCGGTAGAGACCGCGGCCGGATGCCGGGCCGTAGCCGAGGTCGCGCGGGGGTATCGAGATGTGCGGTTGCGGCCAGTCGGGCGCAAGGTCGTCGCGCATGCGGGTGACGTGGTCGATGACGAAAGTTGGCTTCCCGTCGACGTATCCGGTCAGCGTGGACCGCATCGCACCGACCGTTCCGGCGCCGATGTGCCCGGTGGGCGTGTCAAACGACTCCTCGGCGACCACCCGCTCGACGCTCTCGTCCAGGTTGTCGATCTTGACGCCCAGCCCCGCGGCGAGCTGATGCACCACCGGCCCCCAGCCGAAGGTGAAGATCCCCGGCGCCGCGGCGAATGCGGTGAACTCCGGCGGTTTGCCGAATCCCAATATCTCGTAGACGGCGTCTTTGTCCGGGTAGGTCGCATAGTTGAACATCTCGGTCACCCGCACCGACTCGATGACCCGCGATACTCCGGTAAGCACAAGCGGCAGAACATCGTTGGCGAATCCGGAGTCGATCCCGGTGGTGAAGAACGACGCGCCGCCGGCGGCCGCCGCCTCGCGCAGCGGCGCGGTGAACCCCGCGTCAACGCCGTCGGGGTACACCAGCGGCACCACCGAGCAGGACACCACGTTCTTGCCCGCGCGCAGGATCGACACCATGTCGTCGATCGCCTCAGCCGGCCGCAGGTTGGCCGCCGCCGCATAGACCACCACGTCGGCGTCACCGGACAGCAACTCCGCGGGATCCTGCGTTGCCGTCACACCGACGGGGTCCGCCCCGCACAACTCCCCCGCATCACGACCCGCCTTGGCATCGCTGTGGACGACGAGATCGACGAGTTGCAGTTGCGGGTGATCGATCACACCTCGCAGGGCGATCAGCCCCATCGAGCCCGGACCCCAGACGCCCACCTTGTACATCGCTTCTCCTAATATTAGGAATCCATGAAGTAGATTTAGGACGGATGGTAGGAAGGTCGCCATGGATCCGTCAACAGCGCCGCCCAGCGCGACCGGGCCGGTCAAGTCGCCACCCACCGGTCGCGTGATGGATGTGCTTGCGTCGCTGTCGGATTCACCGGATGGTCGGACATCGGCCGAGTTGGCCAAAAGCTGCGGGATTAGTACGTCGACCTGCGCGCTGGTGCTCGCCGAACTCGAGCGCGGCAATTGGGTGACCCGACGCGACGATCGCCGCTACACGCTGGGCAGCGGATTGTTCGGGCTGGTGCACGGCCTGAGAGTGCAGTTCCCGCTGTTGGACCGCGGCCGCGAGGCGCTCAGCTTCCTGCACACCACGCTGGGCGCGGGCTGCTCGATGTCGAAGATCGGCCAGACGCATCTCATCACGATCGACGCCGTCGGCCACGGCACCGACGGCGAGCATGCGGTCGGCCAGCGCTTTCCGATCGGACCGCCGTTCGGTCTGGTCGCGATGGCCTGGCGGGACGAGGACGCGATCGACGGGTGGCTGCGGCGGGTGACGCCGCGGCTGACTGACGCCGACATCGCCGGTCATCGACTGGTGCTGGCCGAGATCCGCGACCGCGGCTACGGCGCGTGGCGGTTCGATGCCGCTCACAGCTCACTGCACGACCGGCTCGCCACGGTGCTCGCGTCGTTGGAGCCCACCGCGCAGGTGACGCGAGAGCTCAGCGCGCTGATGACGATCGTGACGCTGCAATCGGTGACGAGTGTTCTTGAAAGTGAACTGGCGTCAACCGAATTCGTGGTGCTGCCGATCTTCGGGCGGGACGGCCAGCCGGAGTATCAGATCGAGATTCACCTGGGCGGCCAGGACGAGCTGGCCCTTGCCGATCTCGACGCCGCCCTACTGCACGCCCAGGCGTTGTTGAGCCCAACGGTAGCGTGACCACGTGTCCGCAACTGTTGAGATACGGCGTGCCGCCGACCGGGCGGTCACCACGACGTCGTGGCTACAATCGCGGCATTCGTTTTCCTTCGGCGATGACTACGACCCGGCCAACACCCACCACGGTGTGCTGCTGGTCAGCAACGACGACATATTGGCGCCGGCTGCCGGTTTTGATACCCACCCGCACCGCGACATGGAAATCGTGACGTGGGTGCTGGCAGGCTCGCTGGCGCATCGCGATTCCGTCGGTAACAGCGGCGTCATCTATCCCGGTCTCGCGCAACGGATGTCGGCCGGGTCCGGCATCACGCACTCGGAAAAGAATGCATCCGACACCGGGCCGGTGCGCTTCGTACAGATGTGGGTGCCGCCCGATGAGTCCGGAATCGAGCCCAGCTACCAGCAGCAGGCGATCGAAGACGACCAACTCGAGGGTCGCCTGGTGACAGTCGCCTCGGGGATACCGGGCCACGATGCCGCGATCACCATCCACAACCGATCGGCCGCGTTGCATGCCGCTCGGTTGCCCGCCGGTGCCGAACTCACCCTGCCGGCGGCGCCGTATCTGCATCTGTTCGTTGCACGGGGGCGGGTGAACTTCGAAGGGGCCGCGCTTGTCGATGGTGACGCGGCCCGGATTACCGCGTCGACCGGGGCAACAGTCGCGGCCCGCGAGCACGCTGAATTGCTCGTCTGGGAGATGCACGCAGCGCTCGGCGACTAGGGTTGGCGCGGACGAAGAGGAGCCGGAATGTCTGAACCGCAATCCCGTCACGCAGAATCCGCCGTCGCGAATGGCGACGACGACTCCGCAGCCGCCCAACGCTACGGCCTCGCTAGTCCGAAAGCGACTCGAACAGTGCGCTTTTGGGGCCTCCCGATAGCCGTCGCGCTCGCAGTGTTGTCAGCGCTGGCCGCCTTCTATCTCGGTGGAATCCTGCAGCCGATGACCAACTTGCGGCATTTCCCGGTCGCCATCCTCAACGAGGACGCCGGGCCCACCGGCGCACAGGTCGTCAAGGGGATGCAGGCGGGCTTCGACAACGATGCCTACGACGTCCGGGTGCTGAACCACGATCAAGCCAAGACGCAACTGGATAACGCCAAGATCTACGGCATCGCGGTGATACCGCCGAACTTTTCGTCCAAGCTGCAGGCCTACGCGAAAAGCGCGCTGACCCCGGGACGCGTCGAACGGGCGGTCATCATCGTCTCAACGAACCCGCGCGCGGGCACGCTGGGTGCCAGTATCGCCGGCCAAACCCTTCAGCGTGCCGTCGCGATGATGGATCAACGTGTGGGCCAACGGCTTTCACAGGAGGTGGCGCAGCAGACCGGCAAGAATCCCGAGCCCGGAGCGGTCGCGTTGATGCTCGCCAATCCCATCGAGGTCAAGTCGACGGTGCACAACGTGCTTCCGGATGGCACCGGTAATGGCTTGTCCGCCTTCTATTATTCGTTGCTGCTAGTGCTCGCCGGCTTCACCGGCAGCATCGTGGTGAGCATGATGGTGGACTCGATGCTCGGCTTCGTACCGGCCGAAGTCGGCCCGGTCTATCGGTTCGCCGAGCAGGTCAAGATCTCGCGGTTTCGCACGCTGCTGATCAAGTGGGCGATGATGGCAATATTGGCCCTGCTGACGTCGGCCGCCTATCTGGTGATCGCTGCCAAAATGGGCATGCCGATTCAGAGCGGCCAGGCGCTATGGCTTTTCAGCGCGTTCGCAATTCTCGCGGTGGGTGTGACATCCACATCGCTGATCGCCGCGCTGGGCGAACTCGGTGTGCTGGTCAGCATGTTCGTGTTCATCATCCTCGGGTTGCCGTCGGCGGGCGCGACGGTGCCACTGCAGGCCACCCCGGCGTTCTTCGAGTGGCTGGCGAAGTTCGAACCGATGCACCAAGTGTTCTTGGGCGCAAGGGCTTTGCTGTATCTTGGCGGCCGCGCCGATGCGGGTCTGTCGCAGTCGGTGGAACTGACCGCGGGCGGGCTGGTGATCGGTGTGCTGCTCGGCCTCATCGTCACCCGCCTCTACGACCGCCGCGACTACCACCGCGTCTCGACGGCGCCGGCGGCCGATGCGCCTGATGGCGCCGTCGGCCCACCGGAGACCGAGGTCGACTACCCCGAACAGTAGGGCCGCCGAACGGTCGCAAACGCATAGTGGCCGAACGTCATTGGACTGCGGCTGAACCGTCACGCTGCTGTTATGGAAGTTGCTGTGTAATACCTGTGGCTAATGCTCTGCTATTTGCAATGACGTTCGCGCCGAAAGGGCAACCGTGCCATATCTCGCCACCGCCTTCCGGCGCATCGCAGCCTGCGGCGCCGGTACCGCGCTGTGTCTGACGCTGGCGACCAGCACGGGGCAGCCGGTTGCTCGCGCCGAGGCGCGCGAGCTGCTGGCCAGCGCCATAGCCAACACTCAGGGGTCCTACCTGGTGTACAACTTCGGCGGCGGGCATCCGGCACCGATGCTCAATGCCGCCGGTAACTGGTACGACGGCGGTAGCGGCGGCCACCTGATGATCATCAAAGCCGCCTCGCAACGCCTCGAGCCGCATCTGTTGGTGGACAGCCATCACGGCTACCAGTCGCGCTGCGAACGTAACCCGCATGCACGCACCGGCGATGGGCTGATCCAGGCGTCGGAGACCTACACTGCGGTGCAGGCCTGGCAGGCTCTGGGCCAGCCGACGATTGCGATCAATGCCAACTTCTTCGACATCCGCGGCCAGAAGGGCGGCTCGTGGCGCTCGACGGGCTGCAGCTCACCGTTGGGCGCTTACGTCGACAACACGCACGGCCAGGGCCGCGC
>DATDLZ010000126.1:0-6209 GCA_036519055.1 Mycobacterium sp. | reverse complement strand
CGCCACCGCAACCGGCCTGGGACAAACCACTTCCCCCGCCGGGTGGACAGTGGACCGACGGCACAGTCAACTACTGGGGATTCGACGAAACGCCTTCTTGGGACCCACAGTTCAACCAGTGGGGCTTCAACCTCTTCGGAGTCTGGATCCCGATGTAGGGGGCCCACCCTCACTCGCGAGGTAGCGCGGAGTTTGTGAGTTTTGCCGCCAAATCGCGCAGGTCGGTCGCGACGAGGGTCGGCTGCGGCAAGCCCGGAAGCGGCAATGCCGCGTTGCCGGGCCGGGTGATCAGTGCGCCGCTGAATCCGACGGACTGGGCGCCGATGGTGTCCCAGACGTGGGCGGCCACCATCATGCAGTCCGCCGGGGATACGGCGAGCTGCTCGCACGCGTGCAGGTACACCGCCGGCGCGGGCTTGAACGCTCGGCAGCTCTCGACGCTGAGCTGTCGCTCGAACAGGTGTCCCAGCCCGGCGTGTTCCAGCGGGCTGGGCCCGTCCGGGTTGGGCGGCGAGTTGGTCAGGGTGACCAGACGAAAGCCGTTGTCGCGCAGAGCGGTCAGGCCGTCCTCGACGTCGGGGTGGGCCGGCATGGTGAGCATCGCGCGCTTCAGCGCATCCACGTCCGCCTCGGCGATCTCCACGCCGCGGGTGGTTGCGAGCATCCGCAAGACTCCCTGGCCGAGCGTGAAGAAGTCGACGTAGTGCCCCGACAAGGTCGCCGTCATCGAGTACATGACCAGTTGATTGAACCACTCCCGCATCGCCGCAGGATCGCCGAGGATGCGCTCGAAAACCGGTGCTATGGACTCGATGTCGATCAGCGTCTCGTTGACGTCGAACACGAGAACTGACGGTGCGGCGGTCATCGCCCCATCATCTAGCGCTCACTCCACCACGACCACCATTTTCCCGCCAGCTTCTCCGGCTTCCATGATGCGGTGTGCGTCGCGGATCTCATCGAAGGAGAAAACTCGCTCCGGGGCGGCTTCGAGTTGGCCGGCGGCCACCTGCGCTGCGATGTCTTGCAGCGGCACATCAGACAACGGGAAACCCGGGCTGCCAAACACAAAGCTGCCGAAGAAGGACCAATTCACCCCGCTCGCCATCCGCAGTAACGGGTTGAAGTCGCCGATCGGGTTCAGCCCACCCAGCCACCCGGCCAGGCAGGCCGTGCCGTCGCGCCGGAGCATGTCCAACGAGTCCAGGATCGTGCTGTTGCCGACCAAGTCGAGGACCGCATCGATCTGCTTGGCTTCGGCGATGCTGGAGGCCAGCGTCGGTGATTCCAGCTCGGCACGTACGACGCCGAGTTCCTCGAGCATGCCGAAACGCTCGCGCGTGCGTGCGGTGGCGATCACGTGTGCACCGGCCGCGACTGCCATTTTGACCGCGGCCTGGCCGAACGATGAAGTCGAGCCGCGGATGACGATGGTCTGTCCCACAGACAGTTTGAGGTTCCTGAACAGGCACGTCCACGCTGTTGCAAACGTTTCCGGGAGTGCCGCCAACTGTGACCACGGCAGATCGGACTCGATGAGGGCGACGTTGGCCGCGCGTACACGGGTGTATTCGGCGTAGCTGCCGTTGATGGTTCGCCCGAGGCCACCCATCAATGCGGCGACTTTGGCGCCGACCGGAAACTCTCCGCCCGGACACGCGTCGACGATGCCGACGCATTCGATGCCGCTGACTTCGGCGGCTTCGGCCCATTCCCCTCGACGCATGTGCAACTCGGCGTGGTTGATGCCGAACCCGCGGACCTTGATGACTACTTCGCCGTCTTTGGGCAGCGGTTTGGGGATGTCGGTGTAGACCAGGCTGTCGAGTCCGCCGAATTTCTCCAGCACGATCGCGCGCATGGTCTCGCCGCCCGGTTGTTCGCGCACCACCGCAGGCGCCGTGGGCAGGGTGTCGTTGCCGAAAGTCTGCATGGTTTCCTTTCCGGGTAGTTATCCGGGTTGACGTTGCGATGCCGGCTTCGGCACCGGTATATCCGGCCGTAGATAACCAATGAGACACAAACAAATCAATGCCATTGCTATTGCTGGCCATCGGAGCGCAACCAATGCCGCCGCCACGAACACCCCAACGGTGACAAACGATCTCATCCGTAGCATCCGGCGCATAGGGCCTGGGACGTCCTCATCCGCTGATCGGTCGACTGCTTCCCAACAGAGCGCCAGATAGGTCAGGTTAACGAGGACGAATATTGCCGCGTACAGCGCCACCGGCGCAGGGGCGAGTCTGCTGTCGGCGATCCACTCAGTGGTAAAGGGAATCAGCGATACCGAGAAAAGATGCGCGAAGTTCCACCAGACCAGCTGTGGTGTGGCTGCTTCCGCGTAGCGGAACAAATGATGGTGATTGACCCAGACGATCGCGATGAACACGTAGCTGACCACATAGCTCAGACCCGTGGGCCACTGCGTTAATAAGGCACCGAAGGTGTGGGCGCTCGGCGGCTTGAGCTTGAGAACCAGGATAGTGATGAGCACCGCGAACACAGCGTCGGAGAATGTACTTACCCGGACTGGACTGGTTTGCCGCGCAGCCACTGCTACTTCCCGTCGTCCGACCATAAGACCAAATTATGGGCTGTGCAACCCAAATTTGTCTATAGAGGTCAGCTGGTGCGCTTGCGGCGAGCGGCCGCCCGGGGTTTGCCGGCCGTCGAGGTCGGTGCGAACGACCGGACGTACTCGACCGCAGCATTCACCGCTGCGCGCAGCGGTTCTGGGCTATCGGTGATGTAAGTCAGCAAGGCTCCGCCCTGATGCGCGGCGACCAGCGAGACTGCCAGGTGGCGTGGGTCGGCGTCCGCCCGTAGATCGCCGCGACGGCGCATCTCGGCGATTCCGTCCCGAAACAGCTCGAGCCATTGGTCGTAGCCGGCGGCGAGATCACCGCGGATTTCGGCGTCGGCTTCGACGAGTTCGCCTGCCAGGGAACCGTAGATGCAGCCACCCTGGCGGTAGACGGTATTGATGTCGGCAACGTTCGCGTCGGCCCAGGCTTGCAGCGCTTCCAGGCTGTCAAGGGCGCCCATCCGTGGTTGACGGTGATACTCCCGGACGTCGTCGCGGCGTGCGCCGATCACAGTGCGGGTCAGATCGCGCTTGTCATGGAAATAGTGCGAGATCTGCGATCCGCTCACGGCAGCCGTGTTGCGCACCTCGTCGATGCTGGTGCCGGCTACGCCATGCTCGAACATGAGCTTGGCAGCGACGTCGACGATGCGTGCCCGAGTTTCGCGTCCCTTGCGGGTAAACCGCGGTGTGGCGTCGTCGGGCACGTGGCCGCCTCTTTCGGCTCGGATCAGGCAGGTTGGACGATGTGGCGCCGACCGCGGGGACGGCGCGGTGGGCGGGGAATCCGTTCGGCGGGGTCGGCGGCGAACATGCGCACGTAGTTGACCGCGAATCGGACGGCATCGGCGTGTGGCCACTCCGCCCGATACGTGAACGACAGCGTGGCGCCGCCCTGGTGGGCGCTGACGATGACCAGAGCCAACTTTCGCGGGTCGGCGGTCGCGACCAGAACGCCGTCGTCTTTCATCCGTTGAATCGCGTTGTCCAGCAATTCGATCCATTGCTGGTAGCCCGCCGCCAGCGTTGCGCGTGTCGCGGCGTCGGACTTCCCGAGTTGGCCGGCCAGCCCGTGGTAGGTGGGCGTGCCGGAGTAGCCGATGCGTCGCAGGTACCGCATGTTCAGGTCGATCCAGCGCTCGAAATCGTCGAACGTGTCGAGCGCCCCCAGTTTGGGCTGACGATGAAAGTCCAGCACCACCTCGATTTGGCGCGCAACGACCGCGCGGATCAGCGTCCTCTTGTCGGCGAAATAGTGCGCGAGTTGCGAGCCGCTGACCGACGCGGCCGTGCGCAGAGCGTCCATGTTCAACGCCGAGAGACCGTCGCTGAGGATCAGCTCGGCCGCGACCTTCACGATCCGGTCACGAGTAGCGCGACCCTTCGCGGTCAAGCGCCGGTCGTCGTGCAGATCGGCAGGAACCATAACGTCAGGTTAACGCGCGTGCACCGCCGTTTATGGGATGTTCAACCCATATAGTTGCGCCGTGTGTCGTCAGGCGGCAGGAAGCACTTTAGCGAGGAAGGAGTGGATCAGCCCGGTCACCTCGTCCAGCGCCGACTCCAGCAGAAAGTGCCCGCCGTCAAGCAGATGGATTTCGGCATCGGGTAAGTCCTCGGCGAAAGCCTGCGCACCGGCCGGGCCGAATATCTCGTCGCCGCGACCCCACACCGCCAGCAGTGGCACCTTGCTGACCCGGAAGTAGTCGTGCACGCGTGGGTACTGCGGCGAGTTGCTGGCATAGTCGCGCAACAGCTTGAGCTGCACCTCGTCGTTGCCGGGCCGAGATACCAGCGCATAGTCGTGATACCAGGATTCCGGATTGACCAGGGTCTCATCCGGCACTCCGGTGACGTATTGCCAGCGGGTGGCGTCCAAGGTGAGGAATTGCCTTACCGCGCCTTCGGTCTCGGCTGTCTGCTCAGCCTGATAGGCCGTGACGACCTTCCAGAAGCTTTCCACAAATCCTGCGTCGTACGCGTTACCGCTCTGACTGATGACCGCCGTAATCGCGTTGGGCTCATTCAATGCCAGCCGCCATCCGATCGGGGCGCCGTAGTCCTGTACGTAGATCGCGTACCGGTCAACCTTCAATGCTCGCAGCAGGCCTTGTGTCAAGGCGGTCAGAGCATCGAAGGTGTAGTCGAACTGCTCTACCGATGGCGCGTCAGAAAGGCCGAAGCCCAAGTGATCCGGCGCAATCACGTGGTAGCGATCAGCGAGCGCGGGAACCAACTCCCGAAACATATACGAACTCGTCGGAAAGCCGTGCAGCAGCACCAGCGCGGGCGCGTTTGGATCGCCGGCTTCCCGGTAGAACAGCCGGTGCCCGTCGACGGTGAGGTAGCGGTGATGAACAGTCGGCATGAGTTGTTCCTCCTGGGCCGATCGGGACCGATTTTTTGGGTTGCGCATCCCAGTATGCGCCCAAACGCAACAGTGGCACAAGGCCGACCGTTGACCAGGGCGGGAAGCTGCGCATATTCTGGGTCAGTCAACCCATTCCCCGCAAGCAGGCCGGAGGAGTAGCTGTCGATGGGTAGCGCATTGCGGGGCAAGACGGTGCTGATCATCGGCCGCGGAAGTGGAATCGCCCGCGCGGTCGCCCTGCTGGTGCGATCAGAGGGAGCGCGAGTCGTCGTCGCTGGACGAGACAAAGCCACACTCGCCGATGCCTATGCCGACTTCGGAGACTCCGGGGTCAGTGCCGAGGTCGTGGACATCACCGACGACGCTTCGATCGCCGCGCTCGCCGACCGGGTGGGCTCGGTGGATCATGTGGTGTCGACCGCGTCGGCCCGTGCCCGCGGAATGTTGGCAGACCTACAGCGGGAGAATCTGCGGATGTCCTTCGACACCAAGGTCATCGGCCCCACCATGCTGGCCAAATACTTTGCGGGACAGATTAACCCGGGGGGATCGTTCGTCCTGTTCTCCGGTGTGCATGCCTTCAAACTCAACGTCGGCTATCTCGGCGTCGGCATCACCAATGGCGCCGTCGACTTCCTGACCCGTTGGCTCGCGGTTGAACTCGCGCCAATCCGGGTCAACGCGATTTCACCCGGCGTCATCGACACCGGCGCTTGGGACGCCATGGGCGATGACGGGAAACGCGATTACTTCGAGCACATCGCAGCGCACAACCCGGCGGGACGGATCGGGACGCCGGACGACATCGCGGCCGCGGTGCTGTTCGCGATGACCAATACCTTCATGACCGGTGTGACGCTCAAGATCGACGGCGGCGAACCGCTTACTTAGCCGCCTTTACCCGGCTGCCAGGCGACGGGCTCAGCGCGACCGATGCCTCGGCGGTGTAGCACAGGAACGTCAGGGTCTCCTGCATATACAGCTGGACGGTCTCGGCATCATGCGACAGGTAGCCGATGGAGACGTCGGTGCCCAGTTGTAGGTCGAAGTCGCCGCCGCGGGTGGTCAGCACGAAGGCGCCGTCGATGGCCGGTGCCCAGATGATGTCGCTTTCGACCAACCGACGGATGTGCTCGCGGATCGGATAGCCGTGCTCGGTCGTCTCGCTGACTTTGGTGTAGGCGTCCGCCGACAGCAGCACCGCGTACGGACCTTCCACGCCGGCCAGCCTCAGGCTGGACAGCGCCTGCG
>DATDLZ010000125.1:0-2018 GCA_036519055.1 Mycobacterium sp. | reverse complement strand
GCAGGTGCAGCGCCGCGCGCACGATTCGTTCCTGGAGACGCTTGCGGCTCTGCAGCGCGTTCCGGTCGACGAGGCGACCTGGCTCCACCGGCCAACCGGCACAGGCGTTTCCGCGGAGCTGGCGTGGTGGCAGGAGTATGCGGCCTGGGGCACCGACAATCAGATTCCGGACGTGATGACCGAGGCGTTCGACTGGCTGCGGCGCCACCAGCCGGAGCAGACCGGTGACGCCGCGGTGTGCTGGAACGACGCCCGGCTATCCAACGCCATCTTCGGCGACGACGGGCAGATCGTCGGCGTTCTGGACTGGGAGCAGGCCTGCCTGTGCCCGGCCGAAACGGATTTCGCGTGGTGGCTGGCCACCCGCCGACAAATGTTGGAAGTCAACGGCATTGACGCCGATCCCGAGCTGCCCGGTTTCGACAGCCGCGAGCAGGTCATCCACCGCTTCGAGGAGATGATCGGTCGCCCGCTGGTCGCCCTCGAGTGGTACGAGATTTTCGCGATGACGCGAATGGGCTGTTGCATCATGCGCACCCAGGCTCTGCTGCGCAGCATCGGTCAAAGCGACCATTTCCTCACCCGGGCACCGATCCTGCCGGCGTGGACCATCTCGACAGTGCGCGGCTAGACATCGTGCGACACTGACCCACATGACGCGCGTCGCACCATCGTCGGCGTTTGCCGACATCCCCGTTGTCGACCTGGGCCAGGGCGATCGAATCAACCTTGGCGTCGCATCCCTCGTCAGCCGTCTGCCGAAGGTCGCCGAGGCACTCGGCGCCCTCACTGCGGCCCTGAAATCCGGCACACTTCCACCGCGGCTGCTCGAACTCGTTCGGCTGCGCATCGCATTTCACAACCAGTGCCGCAGCTGCATGTCGGTTCGCTACCAGAGCGCCGTCGACGATGGGCTCACCGAAGACGCGGTGTGTTCGCTGGAACGCCCGGCCGAGGCGCCTGACCTCTCCGACGCCGAACGGGCCGCGCTGAAGTTCGCCGACCTGTTCGCCACCAACCACCTGGCGATCGACGAGTCCATCTACGACGAGTTGCGCCGCTACCTCACCGAAGACGAGCTCGTCGAGCTCGGCATGCACTGCGCCGTCTCGCTCGGTGTCGGACGCCTCACTGCGACATGGGATGTCACCGACGATGTGCCCGAGGCATTCCGGTCCGGCGATGACCGCGTGACGCCGTGGGCGTCGACGGGCGTCATCGCCTCAGGCTAGCTACAACCACGGCGGAAGGATCCACTCGCCGTAGGGAGCGACCGCGAGTAGGTCGAGGATTCCGGACTCGTCGAAGGCGCCACCGAATTCGCCGACTCCTTCGCTGAAATGTGCCCAGCCGTCGACGTGGGCGGGGATGACCAGCCGGGCGCCCAGTATTTCGGCGGCCGCCGCGGCCCGCTGACCCGTCATGGTCAAAGGTCGCCCGCGCTCCTTCGCCGGCACCCTGGCCGCACCGGCGAAGATGATCGCCACGTCGACGGCGCCCACCCGGTCGGCGATGTCCTTGACCGCACTGATCGAGGCGTTGTCGCCGCTGAGATACACCGTCGGCAAGCCCGGACCGGAGAGCACAAAACCGGTGACCTCGCAGTTGACGTGGCCACCGGCATCGCGTTGCCCGTCGGCCGGGCCGTGCACAGCCGGAACCGCTTGCACCGTAACCGCTTTGGTGCCGTCGACAGCCGGAAGCTCGAAGCTTTCGAATGGCTTGAGGCCCACGGCCGGCGGGCCGAGCCGGTCCGCGCCGCCCGGATGCGTCAGCACCAGCGGCGCGGCGAGCGCCACCTGCCGGCCCTCGTTGTCGAAATTGTCCGGATGCTGGTCATGGCTGACCAGCACCAGGTCGATGGACCCCAGCGCGGTGGCGGGTACCGCCGGGCCGACCGTCTTGGTCAGGTAGTCGTGTTTACCGGGCTCGTCGAACGTCGGGTCCATCAGGATTCGACGGCCGCCGAAGTCGACAACGGTGGTCGGGCCGCCCAACACACTGAACGCGACGTCGCG
>DATDLZ010000124.1:0-12745 GCA_036519055.1 Mycobacterium sp. | reverse complement strand
CGCGTCGTTGCCTTTGGCGCCGGTCGGGGGCACCGGGTCGATGTAGCCGGCGAGCCGCCCGGGGCCGCCGCCGATCGGCAGCGCGGTGACGAGCCCGGCGATCAGCAGACCACCCAGAGCGGCCAGCAACAGCGCCCGCCGAGTCGCCGAGGCCTGCAGTGTCCCGGTCAGGGCGGTCAGCCACCCGACCCGCGGCAGCCGACGACCCGGCCGGTCAGCCCGGGATTCGTCGCGCTCGGATTGGTGCCACATCGGCTCCATTCTGACAGGCCGACCGCACTTAGTGACAGCTGTTGCAGAAGTAAATGATTGCCGTCGGTCCATGGCACCCGCGTATGGTTCTAGCCCGTGATCGACCTGAAGCTGCTCCGGGACAATCCCGATGCCGTGCGTGAGTCGCAGAAAAAGCGGGGCGAAGACCCGACGCTGGTCGACACGCTGCTGGCCGCCGACACCGCCCGCCGGACCGCGATCTCGACGGCCGACTCGCTGCGCGCCGACCAGAAGGCCGCCAGCAAGAAGGTCGGCGCCGCATCCGCCGACGACCGCCCAACGCTGTTGCAGCAGGCCAAAGACCTTGCCGAGCAAGTCAAGTCAGCCGAGGCGCAACAGGCCGAGGCCGAGGCGACGTTCGCGGCTGCGCACATGGCGATCTCGAACGTGATCATCGACGGCGTGCCCGCCGGCGGGGAGGACAACTTCGCCGTCCTCGACGTCGTCGGGGAGCCGGCCGCGATCGACAACCCCAAGGACCACCTCGAGCTGGGCGAGGCGCTGGGCCTGCTCGACATGGAACGCGGCGCCAAGGTATCTGGTTCGCGGTTCTATTTTCTGACCGGACAGGGCGCCTTGCTGCAGCTGGGCCTGCTGCAGATGGCGATCCGGCTGGCCGCCGACAACGGCTTCGTCCCGATCATCCCGCCGGTGCTGGTGCGTCCGGAGGTGATGTCGGGGACCGGGTTCCTCGGTGCGCACGCCGACGAGATCTACCGGGTGGAGGCCGACGACCTGTACCTGGTCGGCACGTCGGAGGTGCCACTGGCCGGCTACCACGCCGACGAGATCCTCGACCTTTCCGGCGGGCCGCTGCGCTACGCCGGCTGGTCGTCCTGCTTTCGACGGGAAGCGGGCAGCTACGGCAAAGACACTCGCGGCATCATCCGCGTGCATCAGTTCGACAAGGTCGAGGCGTTCGTCTACTGCAATCCCGCCGACGCCGAGGCCGAGCACGAGCGGCTACTGGGCTGGCAGCGCGAGATGCTGGCCCGAATCGAGGTGCCCTATCGCGTAATCGATGTCGCCGCAGGCGATCTCGGCTCATCGGCGGCCCGTAAATTCGACTGCGAGGCGTGGGTGCCCACCCAGCAGGCCTACCGCGAGCTGACCTCGACGTCCAACTGCACCACCTTCCAGGCCCGCCGACTGGCCACCCGTTACCGCGATCCCAGCGGCAAACCGCAGATCGCCGCGACGCTCAACGGCACCCTGGCCACCACCCGCTGGCTGGTTGCCATTCTGGAGAACCACCAGCGACCTGACGGCAGTGTGCGGGTGCCCGAGGCGCTGGTGCCTTTCGTGGGCACCGAAGTGCTCGAGCCGGCGTAGCCCGCTTTGCGGCCATCGCCGACAGCAACGTTCAGCTAGCGGTTTTGTCGCTGCACTATCATCTTCTAACCGCGTCCTGACGGCGCGGAGGGGCGACCATCTTCAGATGGTGAGAGAGAGCGCGATGGGTTGGCTGAGGCTGTGGTGGCGCCAGCCTGATTATTACGACGAGCTGAGCTCTCACCTGCAGGCCCGCGGTCTGGACGGACTTACTCGTGCCGTCATCTCGGTGGTCAGCTTGTCGTCGGGCCTGGCCGCGCTGGCGACGATCTGGAGCGCGACAGGACCTCGCGGGGTTGTTCACGTTGCCTGCGCGCTGGCCGCCTGCGGCGGCGCCGCCATCGGTGCTGTGTTGTGGGCGCTGAGCTGGCCAACCCGCGCCCAGGCGATTCGGTACGCCGTGCTGTGCAATGCCAGCATCGCGCTGGCGACGCTGGCCCAAAGCGAACCCAACGCTGCCCTGCTGGGTTGTACGACCTTCGCGATTATGGCCAGCTACATTGCCCTCTTTCACACCGCGCGGTTGATGGCCTACAACTTCGCGATCGCCAGCGTGATCGGCGCCGTCGAAGCGATGCGCGTTGCGGCGAAATTCAACATCGTTGCCGCCCTGTGCGGTTATACGCTGCTGCTCCTACTAAATCTGGCGGTGCCTTTCGGTGTCCAGGTGGTTGTGCACGTGCTCGGTGCCGATGCCGTGCGGGCTGAAAGCGACGAGCTGACCGGCCTGCTGACCCGGCGCGCCTTTCGCCGTCGCGCGAAAGCGCGCTTGGAGCAGGGTCGCGACCAGCTCGCTCATGTCGTCATCACCATGATCGATCTGGACCGCTTCAAACAGCTCAACGACAACTACGGACACCGCACCGGCGACGATGCGCTGGTCGCGGTGGCACGTGCGTTGCGTGACACCACCGACGACACCGCGGTCATCGGCCGCTCCGGCGGTGAGGAATTCGTGATCGCCGCCATCTGGCATCCAGACGAAATAGGCCGGAGAGCCCAGCAACTCTGTGACGTGATCGCCGCCCTACCCTTCGGTATCACCGCCAGCATCGGCACCGCCAATATCCATTCGGCAGACCCGCCCGCCGATAGCGGCGACTTACTTTTCGAGTTGATCTCGGCAGCCGACGACGCAATGTATGCCGCCAAACGACGTGGTGGCAACCAGGCCAGCCACCACGAATGGCCACTTCCGCCGCCGCTGGAGCTTTTTACCGACGACGAAACCGACTCCCGCACCGACGGAATCAGCGCTTAAGCGTCGATAGGCGTTGCCGCGCTGGAGCTTTGCGCGTGGCGCCGCTGCCGCTCGATGGTCGCGAAGTAGAACGCGAACGGGAAAGCAAAGCTGGTGAAAAAGCTGGAAAGAAAGAACAGCCACGGCCGCCGCAGCCCCCGCCGGTAACCGTCGATGATGGTAAACACCGGCATCAGAATGACATTCGCGATCATGTAATCCTGGTTGCCGGAGCCGCACGCCGGGGTGGCGAACTGTCCCTTGATGAATTCGGGATAGCTTGCCGGGCCCGAGATCAGATTGCCCTGCCCGTGCGCGGCTAGGACGAAATGGATGTTGAACCAATAACCAAGCGCGATCGACGCAATGCCGGCCGCGTAATACACGCATTCGAGTGGGGAGAGCCAACTCCCGCCCGCTGGTTTCGCGTAGATCTTCGGATTCGACGCGACGATCCAGGCGATGCAGCCAAGCCCTAGGAGAAAGTGGACGACTATGGAGACCATTGCCGCAGTCTCACTCGGTTGGCGAAGTTTTGTCAATATTGACATAACAAGATCTGGGGTAATTTACAGACATGATCCGGCCGGCCCAGACGGCGCGCAGCGGGCGCACGCGCGAGGCGCTGCGGCAGGCGGCGGTGGTGCGGTTCCTAGCCCAGGGCGTCGAGGACACCTCCGCCGAGCAGATCGCGGCGGACGCCGGGGTGTCGCTGCGCACGTTCTATCGGCACTTCTCCTCCAAGCACGACTTGCTGTTCGCCGACTACACCGGATTGCACTGGTTTCGCGCGGCATTGGCCGATCGACCGGCCGCCGAATCGATCATCGACTCGGTGCAGGCCGCGATCTTCGCTTTCCCGTATGACGTTGATGCCGTTGGGAAAATCGCCGCGTTACGTGATGACGAGATCGACCCGGGCCGCATCGTCCGGCATATCCGGGAGGTGCAAGCCGACTTCGCCGACGCCATCGCGACCCAGCTACAGCGCCGTAGCACTACGGGCGATCCGTCGCCGGACGACCAGGTGCGCTTCGCGGTGACCGCGCGCTGCATCGCGGCGGCGGTCTTCGGTGCGATGGAGGTCTGGATGCTCGGCGACAATCGATCGCTGGGCGAGCTCGCGAGGGTCTGCCACGTCGCGTTGGAGACGCTGCGAGCCGGCATCACCGATAGCTGGGCGGACTCAGTTTCGTCATAATTGACAAAACTTGCCATCCATGTCAGCCTGCGCAGCAGAGCGGAAGGCGGAGCACATGACCGACTACGACGCGATTGTGATTGGCGCCGGACACAACGGATTGGCCGCTGCGGTGCTGCTGCAAAAGGCGGGACTGCGGACGCTGTGTCTGGAGTCCAAGCTCTACGCGGGCGGCATGGCGTCGACGGTGGAGTTGTTCGACGGCTATCACTTTGAGATCGCCGGGTCCGTGCAGTTCCCGACCGCGCCGGTGGTCCGCGAGGCGCTCGGCCTGGACACGCTGCCGACCATCGACCTGGACGTGATGTCGGTGGCGCTACGCGGTGTCGGTGACGACCCGATGGTGCAGTACAGCGACCCGATCAAGTTGTTCACCCATCTCAACGAGGTGCACGGGGCGGACGCCGTCAACGGCATGGCGGGGCTGATGGGCTGGGCCCAGGCGCCGACCCGGGCGCTCGGCCGGTTCGAGGCCGGCGCGCCGCCCAAGACTCTCGACGAGATGTATGCCTGTGCCACAAACGAATTCGAACGCTCTGCGATCGACGACATGCTGTTCGGCTCGGTCACCGACGTGCTCGACCGCTATCTTCCGGACCGCGAGAAGCACGGCGCGCTACGCGGCTCGATGACGGTGCTGGCCGTCAACACCCTCTACCGCGGGCCGGCGACACCGGGCAGCGCGGCCGCACTGGCCTTCGGGCTGGGTGTTCCCGACGGCGACATCATGCAGATGAAGAAGCTGCGCGGGGGCATCGGCGCGCTCACCGAGCATCTGGTCGAGGTGCTCGAGCGCGAGGGCGGTGAAGTCCGGCTGCGCACCAAGGTGACCGAGGTGCTGGTGAACGACGGCAAGGTGGGCGGGGTACGCACCGAGTCGGGGCAGACCGTGACCGCGCCGATCGTCGTCTCCGCGGTCGCGCCCGACCTGACCGTCAACGAACTGGTCGACTCCGCGGCACTACCCGCCGATATCCGCGAGCGCTACGCCCGGATCGATCACCGCGGCAGCTACATCCAGATGCACTTCGCGCTGGACGAGGCTCCCGAGTTCGCCGCCCCGTACGAGGCGCTGAACGAGCCGAGCATGCAGGCGTCGATCGGAATCTTCAGCACGCCCGAAGAAGTCCAGCAGCAGTGGGAGGACTGCCGGCGCGGGATCGTGCCCGCCGACCCGACGGTCGTCTTTCAGGTCCCCTCGCAGAACGATCCCGACCTCGCGCCCCCGGGCAAGCACGCGGCGTCGGCGTTCGCGCTGTGGTTCCCGATCGAGGGCGACGTGGACTACGGCGCCGCGAAGGTCGAGATGGGTCAGCGGGTAATCGACAAGATCACCCGGTTGGCGCCGAACTTCGAGCGCAGCATCAGCCGGCACACCACCTTCACGCCCAAACACATGGGAGTGATGTTCGGCGCCCCCGGCGGCGACTACTGTCACGGGCTGTTCCACGCTCAGCAGGTCGGACCCAACCGGCCGGGCCCGAAAGGCTTTCTCGGACAGCCTCTTCCGATTGACGGTCTGTACCTGGCCAGCACCGGCTGCCACGGCGGCCCGGGTATCACCTTCATCCCGGGATACAACGCGGCCAGTGCGGCACTGGCTGACGCGGGGCGCTAGTCCCGCTCTTCGAGCAGCCGATCCAGCAGCGCGATGAACTCCTGCGCGTCAGCCGGGGTAAACGCGGGGCTGGGCCGGATGCCCGGTACGTCCAGCGTGATCAGCGTCGAGCGCAGCGGGCGGCGAATGTCCAGTGGCAGCCAGCGACGCAGGTCCGAGCTTCCCCAGATGCGGAACCGGTGTATCAGCAGACCCAGCGCTTCGGCCTTGTATCCACGAATGTTGTTCAGCGCAATGATCTTCGACGTGCCCGACGGAAAATGGTAGCGCCGCAGCGTGATTGCCTCCCGGTCCAATTGAATGAGGCCATCGTCGTAGGAGCCGTAGGAGTTCGGTGCGCTCATGACCGGGAACTCCGAAGCTGGTGGCCGCGGGCGGTGAGGCAGCGGCCGTTCTCCAGGTTCCACTGCCAGCCGTGCAGGTTGCAGGTCAAGGTGTTGCCCTCCACCACGCCGAACTTGGACAGGTCCGCCTTCAGATGCGGACACCGTCGCTGAATCTCCCAGCCGTCCATGGTGACTGACGCGGCATCGTCGTGCGTTTCGGCGAACCAGCCGTCGGCGTAGGCGATCCGCTCGCCGGTGAGGCACTTGAAGAACGTGTACAGGTACTCGTTGTAGCCACCGACCCGCCAAGCCCTGAACCGGGTCGACAGAAAGATGGTGTTGACCCAGTCCGGCTCTTTGTCGCGCAGCACGGTGCGCACCAGCTCGGCCGGAATGGCGAACCCGTAACGGAACTTTTCGTCGGGAATAGCCTCTCGCACAGTGCGTTTGGGAAAGTCGAGCACGACTCTTTCCTGGCCTGCCGGGGGCCCGAGAACGAGCTCGACCGGGTAGCCGATGCCGTCGCAGATCTCGTCGCTGGCCAGCATGATCGGCTCGAACACCGTGCGCAGCGGCTCGAGCAGCGATTCACCCGCCGCGGGCGCCCAGCCAGCCTTCTCCGCCGCCAGCACCGGTTCCATCCGGGCGGCATAGTCGGCGATGTAGTCGGCCTTGCCGGTGGTGAAGATGGCCTCGACTTCTTCGGTGGGCATCGGATGCTGGTGCGAATCAAGTTGTGCGCCAGAGAATTCAGCCGTCGATCCGGGAATCATCAGCAGACCTCGGTCGTGGCCGTTGGCACGCATCTGGTCGAGGAAGACCATCTGGTCGGGGAAGATGTTGGCCGGATCCCCGTGGTCGTCGTTGAGGTCACGCAGCCCGGGGTCCAGGAAGCACGGTGGGCCGGCCGACGGGACCACCCAGGTCGCCCCGACCTGCGCGATGTACTGGCGGGCCCGGTCCATCTGGCGTTGCCGCTTTTGAATGCCGAACGTCTCCTTGGCGCGCTCCGGCATGTCGTAGACCATCGGGTACCAGATCGCACCCGAGTACTGCAGCAGGTGCACGTCGACGTGACCGAACTCGTTCGTCAGCACGTCGAGATCCACTGGGCGGGCGTCGTTCATGTTGAAGGCGGTCGTGACACCGTCGGAGACCACCAGCGCCGAATCGCCGATCGGACCGTCGGCGGGCGCGCGCAGCGCGATGATCATGATGTCCAGCTCGCCCTTCGGACCGCTGAGCCGATGCTTCACCGAATCGGTGGTCTCGAAGAAGTGGTGAAAGCCCAGCATCTGCAAGGCATTTTTCAGGTCTGGCACCGGATAGTCCGGCAGCAGGACGGTGGCGTCCTTGTTGACGTGCTCGGTCAGCAGCTTGGCGTCGAAATGGTCCTTGTGCAGATGTGAGACGTACAGATAGTCGCAGTCACCCAGCGCGTCCCAGTCCAGCCGGCTGTTATCCGGGAACGGGAACCACGATGCGAAGTACGCCGGGTTGACCCAGGGGTCGCACAGAATGCTGCCGGCCGGAGTATCTATCCGAAAGCCGGCGTGGCCGATGCTTGTGACCTGCACTGACACCCTTAAAGGACTGGTTACGCGACGCTCGTCTGCCGCTCCGAGCTTAGCGGGAGCGCGGTGAAACGCCCGACCCGCTAGAGCCACCCAGCCGCGAACACTAGGCTTGATCACCGTGGAACCGGTATACGGAACGGTCATCGCGCTCGTCCGGACGGTGTGGCGGGTGCAGGGTTTGCGTTTCACGGTCATCGGGCAGGAGAACATCCCTGCCACCGGCGGCGCCGTCATTGCCATCAACCACACCGGTTACATGGACTTCACCCTGGCTGGGCTACCCGCCTTCCGGGAGCACCGCGCGCGCAAAGTCCGGTTCATGGCCAAACAGGAAGTCTTCGACAGCAAGATCACCGGACCGATCATGCGGGGCTGCCGGCATATCCCGGTGGACCGGTCCAGCGGTGCCTCGTCATACGCCGTCGCTGTCGATCGACTCAGGGCCGGTGAACTCATCGGCGTCTATCCCGAAGCGACGATCAGCCGCAGCTTCGAGATCAAGGAATTCAAGTCCGGCGCTGCCAGGATGGCGATCGAGGCCGATGTGCCGATCATTCCGCACATCGTCTGGGGCGCCCAACGGATCTGGACCAAGGACCATCCCAAGAAGATGTTCCGCCCGAAGGTGCCGATCGTGGTGATGGTCGGTGAGCCGATTCAGCCGACGCTGCCCGCGCCCGAGCTGACCACGCTGCTGCACTCCCGGATGCAGCATCTGCTGGAGCGGGCGCAAGACGCATACGGTCCGCATCCTCCCGGCGAGTGGTGGGTTCCCCACCGGCTCGGTGGCAGCGCACCGACTCTGGCCGAGGCCGCCGAGCTCGACGCTGAGGAGGCCAGCCGCCGCGCGGCCGCCAAAGCGGCTCGTGAGGCGGGACCCGCCTAGCGACGGCCATGGAGCCGGTATTCCGCACGCTCGAGATCGCGGCCAAAGCCTTGGTCGCCGCGACCGGCACCAAGATCACCTACCAGCACATCGAGCGCATCCCATCGACCGGTGGCGCGGTGATCGCGATCAACCACACCAGCTACGTGGACTGGCTACCTGCTGCGCTCGCTGTCCAGGCTCGCGGGCGGCGCATCCGCTACCTGATCAAGGCCGAGATGCAGCAGGTGAAGGTGGTCAACTTCCTGATCAAGCACACCAAGACGATCCCGGTCGACCGCCGGTCCGGCGCGCGGGCGTACGCCGAAGCCGTCCGCTTGCTGCGGGCCGGCGAGCTGGTCGGCCTGATGCCGGAGGCGACGATTAGCCGCAGCTTCGAGCTCAAGGACTTCAAGACCGGAGCGGCCCGGATGGCGCTGGAGGCCGGAGTTCCGACGGTCCCGCTGATCGTCTGGGGTGCCCAGCGGATCTGGACCAAAGACCACCAGCGCAATGTGGGCTACAAGAAGATCCCGGTGATCGTGGCGGTGGGCCGGCCGTTGCCGCCAACGCGCGACGCCGAGCATCTGGACGCCGCCCTGCGCGAGGGAATGACTTCGTTGCTGCACCGCGTTCAAGAGGAGTATCCGCATCCAGAGGGCGCCTTTTGGGTGCCGCGGCGGTTGGGCGGCAGCGCACCTACGGTAGCGGAGGCAAAAATTATTGAGGACACTGAAAAGGCCGAGCGCGCCCGCAGGCGGGCAGAGCACGAACCCTGACGCGTCGACCAGCTAACAGCGTCAGCAGCCGGGGATGATGTCGCTGAGAAAGGGAGCTACCAGGATGGCAGAGCCGTTTTATCGGTTCGGCGAGTGGGTCGTTCCGCCGGTCGTCGCCATGAACGGGACGAAGTTCACCTTCCGGGGGCTGGAGAACATCCCCGCGCGCGGTGGCGCGCTGCTCGCCCAGAATCACACCAGCTACCTGGACTGGCTTCCGCCGTTGTTCGCCGCCCGCGAGCGCGGCCGACGGATGTACTTCATGATCAAGGCCGAGATGGCGGATGTGAAGGCGGTCAACTACGTCATCAAGCACGCCCGGCTGATTCCGGTGGACCGTCGGCAAGGGCACGACGCTTTCGACACCGCGGTGCAGCGGCTGCGCGAGGGCGAGTTGATCGGGATGCATCCCGAGGCCACCATCAGCCGCAGTTTCGAGCTGCGCGAGTTCAAGACCGGAGCGGCGAGGATGGCTCTGGAGGCGCAGGCACCGATCGTGCCGCTGATCGTCTGGGGTGCCCACCGCATCTGGCCCAAGGATCACGAAAAGAAGTTGTTGCGCAACAAGATTCCGATCACCGTCGCCGCCGGCCCCCCGCTGCCCCCGCACGGGACTGCCGAAGAACTCAACGTCGCCCTGCGCCGGGCGATGAACGAGTTGCTGTACCAGGTGCAGGAGGAGTACCCGCACCCGGAAGGCGAGTACTGGGTGCCGCGCCGGCTTGGCGGTAGCGCGCCGACGCGTGAGGACTCCCAAGCGATCCGATTGAACGAATTGCAGGAGCGCCTCGACAGGCACGGGACTGATGGCGTCACCCGCCCCGGACAGAGCCAAAGCGGAACGCATTGATCGCCTGCTGCGAAAGCAGATTGGGCACAGTGGCCTGCACATGATCCTGCCCGCGCTGATCGCCTGCGACGTTGACGGCACCCTGCTCGGCGAAGACGAAAAAGTCACTGCGCGCACCCGCAATGCCGTGCGCGCGGCTGTCGCGGCCGGTGCGCAGTTCGTGCTGGCCACCGGTCGTCCGCCGCGGTGGATTCCGCCGGTGGTCGACGGGCTCGGATTCGCGCCAATGGCGGTGTGCGCCAACGGCGCCGTGATCTACGACCCCGCGACCGATCGGGTGCTGTCGGCCAGGACGCTGTCCGTCGCCACGCTGGCCGAACTGGCCGAGGTCGCCACCCGGGTCATTCCGGGCGCCGGTCTGGCCGTCGAGCGGGTCGGTGCCAGCGCGCACGACAGCGCGACACCGCAATTTGTCAGCTCGCCGGGCTACGAGCACGCGTGGCTCAACCCGGACAACACCGAAGTGTCGATGGAAGACCTGCTCAGCGCGCCCGCCGTCAAACTCCTGGTCCGCAAGGCCGGCGCGCGCAGCGCCGACATGGCCGCCGAACTCGCCAAGCATGTCGGCATCGAGGGCGACATCACCTACTCCACCAACAACGGTCTGGTCGAAATCGTGCCGCTGGGCATCAACAAGGCCACCGGTATCGCTGAAATCGCTGGGCCACTTGGTATTACCGACGCCGACATAGTCGCTTTCGGTGACATGCCCAACGACGTGCCGATGCTGTTGCGGGCCGGCCTCGGAGTGGCGATGGGTAACGCCCACCCCGACGCGATCGCCGCCGCCGATGAGGTCACCGCGCCCAACACCGACGACGGGGTGGCGCGGGTGCTGGAACGCTGGTGGTTGTAGACGGGGTCAATCGGTTGCTAGGCGGCCGGCGCCACGGGTGAGAATCGCTCGAGCTGAACCGGCGGTCCCGTCGCGGACGGCGGCGGCAGTTCCTCGACCACGCCGTCGATGACCCGGCTGACCCGGCCGCTGAGCCGGTCGAAGTTCAGCGTCCCGTGCTGGAAGTTCTGCTTCACCCATTGCGGCTCTTGGAATTCGGAGCTGGTCGGCAGGCCCAGGGCTCCCCGCTCGTAGCCGAGTGAAGCCCACGCGTCGTAAATGGCTCCGGTGACCGCTTGCGGACCGGTTTCCGGCGACCAGTACATCGCACCGTGGTCGAAGTCGGCGTAGCGGGCGTCGCCGCCGCCGGTCGCTTCCGGCGAGGTGGGTGCGCCCAGGATGCTGCTCGGGCCGCCGATCGTCTGCCAACGGTCGTAGATGGCGCCGCCCTGCAGCGACAGGGCCAAGTCTTCGGGTCGCGGCGGTCCGCTGAAATGTGCTGCGGTTTCCCGAATTTCGTCAAGCAACCCATAGGCGACGTTACCGGGGCAGTCGGTGGCGCCGACGTCGCGGTGGCTGAAGATGGTCGGCAGCGTCGCCACGGCATTGACTGGGAAGTTGGTGTTCTCCCCGCCGGCCGACGGCAAAGCCACTGTGCCCCTTGGGTTTATGCGGTCCATGCCCAGCCGCCAGCCGACCAGCCGACCGAGCGTGTGCAGCTGGATCGGCGTCGGCGCCACGTCGTCGAAGTTGCCGATCATCGCCACACCCCAGCTGTCCCGGTTGAAGCCGCCGGTGTGGTCGCCCTGCACGGGCCCGGTCAGCGCGCCGGCCCTGCCCTCGAATACCTGGCCGTACTTGTCGACCAGCGCGTTGTAGGCGATGTCACACCAGCCCAGGATCTGGGTGTGATACGCGTAGATCGACTGGACGATCGCCGCGGAATCCTGCGGTTGGTAGTCGTTGCTCTCGCCGGTGTGGTGGATCACCGCGGCGCGGATCGGTTGGTCGAACGGCCGGTTTCCGCAGTGCACCGCTTCGTCGGCGCCCCATTGCGCGCGAGCGATGATGTTCGGCGCCTGGCCCGCCGCGACGAGCGCGGTCGGCGGTGTCCACTGGGTGTCGGCGGGTGCCTGTGGAGGGGAAATGAGAATAGCCGAGATGTTCTGCGCCAGAGGCTGTTCCGCGGTGGCCGGGATATAACCCAGGCCGGCGGGCGGCGGGGTCTTCGGTGGGACGGTCTGCGGCGCGTCGGCCGGACGGCTGACTGAGATCTGGATCGTGGTGGTCTTGCCGACGAAGACGGGATCTGTGCCCCGCGGGCCCGGGGTCGAGCGGTGATCGCCGGAAGAGAGCAGTGTCTCGGTGTCGTACCACGGGCCCCACGAGCCGTCGACGTGCCGGGCGCGGATTCGCGCCGTGGTGCCGGTGAGGTCTCCGCCGGTCAGCGCCACCATGGAAAATGGCATGGGCTGGCTGATTTCGCGGACCGTGACGCCGCCGCCAAGGCCGATCAGCGGCTGCTGGGCAAGTTGGGTGTCGCCGTGCCGGGCCGGCTGCTCCCGATGTTCGCTTGCCGCCCAAGGCAGGATGACGACGGTTGCCGCGATGGCGGTGAACAGCATCGTCGGCGGGCGACGGCGGGACGGCACGACCCGATGTTACGTATGTGTCTAGTGGTGCAAATGATGCGACACGCTACTTAAGTGAATAAAGTGATCTTGGCGCGGCACGGCACCGCAGAGTTTTGGCGGCCCTGGTCAAGCCAGGGACCCACCCACTTCTGCGGTGCCGTTTCGGGGGGAAATCCGAAGCCGCGGGTGCGATCAGGGGATCGGAGCCGGCACGG
>DATDLZ010000123.1:0-6552 GCA_036519055.1 Mycobacterium sp. | reverse complement strand
TGTGCAGCTTGAGTTCGCCGTAGGCCCGGTGAGCGTGGAAGGTGCCGGCCGGGATCCAGATGGCCCGGGTGGCAGGGGCGACCCAGGATCCTTGATCGGTCGTGACGGCCAATACTCCGCGGCCCGCGTAAACGATCTGGTGGTCGTCGTGCCGGTGAGCGTCGATCTTGTCACCCGATGCGAGGCGCAGGGTGCGGGTTGGAGCGGTGGGCTCGTGGCGGACTTCCAGCATTAACGGACAGTTTATTGAAAGCCCGACACGGCGTCGCCCGTCCGGTCAGGTGACCGATGCCTCGTAGATCTCGTCGATGTTCGACTTGAGCTTCTGGTCGAATTCGGCCTCGGTCTGGTCGACGGTCAGGCCTTCGGTCAGGGCCCGCGAAAAGCTCGCTATCAGGCGATGATTGTGGGCCAGCTTGTCGGAGCTTTGCGCAAGGCTGTAGCCACCGGACAAGGCCACCACCCGCAGTACACGGGGATGGTCGATGAGCGGAGCATACAGATTGTCCTCGTCCGGCAACGTCAGCTTGAGCATGACCTGTCGGTCATCCGGAAGCTCATCAAGTTTCGACTGCAGCGCTGCCACCAGCAGCCGATCCGCGGTCGCCTTGTCGGGGCATTTGATACTGACCTCGGGTTCGATGATCGGCATCAGGTCGTGCTGAGCGATCGCCTCGGCGCTGTCGAACTGCTGGTCGACGATCGCCTTGATGCCGCCGTCGTTGGGCTGCTGGATGAATGAGCGCATTTTGGTGCCGAAGATGCCTTTTTCGACGGCACGCTCGAGCAGCGAATCGAGTTTCGTCATCGGCTTCATCAGCTGGACGCCGTACCGCACATCGGCAAGCCCCTGGTCGACCTTGACGAACGGCACGATGTGTTTCTGCTTCCACAGAAAGGCGACGGTGTCCTCGCCGTTGATGGTGCGGTCCATCGTCTGCTCAAACAGAATGGCTGCCAGGATCTTGTCGCCGGTGAAGCTGGGACTCTCGATCAGCCGCGCGCGCGCCTCATGTATGAGGTCGAACATCTGCCCCTCGTTGCCGTATGCGTTCTCCGGAATTCCATAGAGCGCCAGCGCTTTGGGGGTGCTGCCGCCGCTTTGATCCAGTGCGGCAATGAAGCCACGGCGTGAACCCATCTCATTAAGCTGCTCTTCGTTCACTGTCATCCCTCGGCTTTCCCATCGTCCCAAATTCGTGCAGCCCTGGCATTTAGCATCGCGCACCGTTGGCCGTGCGGCTACCACTTCGGGCAGGCCGGTAAACCACCCCGCTCTGCGTCAGGGTCGCCATCGCTACGGTTGCCATAGATGGGAGGGACCATATGAGCGAACGGGACCACGACTCCACCGACGACCTGCTGCAAGAACTGCTATGGACCTACGGGCCGTGCGGCCAGGAAGACGCGGTGCGGACAGTCTGTGCCCGCGAGCTGCAGCCGTGGGTCGACGACATGTGGACCGACGACGCCGGCAACCTGATCGGCTACATCGGCGCTGCCGATGCTGAGTCGCGCGACCACCGGCACCGGTCGAGCACGATCTCCGGAGGCCGCGCGACAAGGGTCATGGCGCACATGGATGAGCTGTCCATGCTGGTCAAGCGGGTCGAAACGGACGGCACGCTGCATATGACGCAGCTGGGGGTGATGTACCCGGGCAATTTCGGGCTCGGTCCGGTCGCGCTGCTGGGCGATCAGCAGACACTGACCGCCGTGCTCACGCTGGGGTCCGAGCACACCACCCAGGAGAGCCCGCGGATCTGGGAGACCAAACCCGATCAGGGCGACCGCGCGCTGGATTGGCAACACGTCTACGTCTTCACCGGGCGCACACCCGAAGACCTCGCTGCCGCCGGCGTGCACGCCGGCACGCGGGTATGCGTGGACCGCAGCAAGCGAGACCTCGTGAAGTTCGGCGACTACGTCGGCGCCTACTTTCTCGACGATCGCGCCGCAGTGACCGCGCTACTGCGTGCCGCACGCCTGCTCCACGAGCGTGGCCAACGACCCGCCGAGGACGTGTATCTCGTTTTCACCACCAACGAGGAGATCGGCGGAGTGGGCGGCTCCTACGCCAGCGCCACGCTGCCCGGCACTCTCACCATCGCGTTGGACGTTGGACCGACCGAGCGGGAGTACGCGACCACCGTCACCGGCGGTCCGATTGTCGGCTACAGCGACGCGTTGTGCGTGTACGACAAAGACGTCGCCGACCGGCTGATGGGGATCGCCACCGCGCGCGGGCTGTCGCCGCAGCCGGCGACACTAGGTGCATTCATGTCTGACGCCTCGCACTCCAAGGCCAGCGGGCTGACACCGCGAGCGGGGCTGCTCTGCCTGCCCACGCTGAGCACCCATGGCTTCGAGGTGATCCCGCGCGCCGCGATCGATGACATGGCCGGGATCGTGGCAGATTTCCTCTTGGACAACTAGTTCTGCAGCGTCGCCAAGAGTGCGTTGAGCCCGAATTCGAAGACGGCGTCGTAGTCAGTGGGGGACTGGAGCGCGCGCACCAGCGCCTGATCGGGCCATTCGTCGTCCCACAGCGAGGGATCCTCTTCCTCGTGTTTGGCACCCCGAACCGCCGAGAACTGCATCACCGCGGACGAGATGACGTGAACCTGTACCGCTCGCAGGACAAGTGCGGCGTCGGTCCCGGTGACGCCCAGCTCCGCGAGCAAGGCGGCCAGTGTCTGCTGAATCGGCAGAAACAGGGTGGGCGTTCGGTCGCGTTCGTGGGCGATGGCCAGCAGGTGTTGCCGGTCGATCAGGACCCTGCGTTGTGAGCGGGCAAGAGACGCAATACGTTCCACCGGGGTGTCACCGTTGATGGGCAGATGTGCCATCTCGCTGAGCAGTCGGTCGACCAGGCTGTCGAAGAGTTTGTCGCGACCGCCGACATGCCAGTAGATCGACGTGGCGGCCACCCCGAGTTCTTCGGCGAGGCCCCGCATCGTGAATGCCTCCACGCCCTGCCGTTCGATCAGGCCTGCGGCAGTGTCCAGGATCGTCTGCGCGCTAACCGGTTCCGTCATCTGTCTCACCTCCTGTCATCCGCTCCGACTCCGGCAGGTCGAGATAGTGTTCGAGATTGCGGTGCAGATTGATGACGCGCCGCTCCTCGTTGGACAGCGTCAGGTGCGTGAATCCGGGTTGGTGCAGACCACGCTGAAGCCCGGCCAGCACCGAAATATCCTGTGTGAGAACCAGGCCCGGCTCAGCTTCGTCGGCGGCCATCCGAACATCGGCGGGCCGGCACCGCGCAGCGCCGGGCGGCATGCGCGTCCACAACATCATCACCAGCTCGCCGTGGTCGGGATCGGGTCCTGGATGGGAGGTCATCACGGTGAGGTGATCGGCATTGGCCAGCAATGTCATGTTGGGAAAGATGTTGTACTGGTGTAGCCGCATCACCTGATCGGTACTGGCCCAGCTCGCATCGACACCGCGCCCGGCAGCGAAAGCTCTTGTCCGCTCGGCGATTACCTCCGCGACCGACTGTCCGGGCTGACATTGGTCCGCCGGGAACGGAGTGCCGTCGGCGACACCCATCAGCGCGCCCTGCGTACGGACATAGGCGTCCCAGACATCGGCATCGCTCAGCGGCTGCTTGAGGTGTGGACTCGGCACACCGTAGATCTGCTCGGACTTGCCGGTATGTCCCCAAATGACCTGCGGTGCGTAGACGTCGTCCATGCACCTGTGCAGCTCGGGATGCAGCGTCTGGATGTGGTACGTCTCGCTGAACCCGTCGGCGATCGTCTTCCAATTCGCGTCGACCTCGACGGTCATGGTGGCGTAGCAACGGAAGTCGCCGAGTCCAAGCCAGGCGATGTCGTCTGGCACCGCTTCGAGGTAGTTGGCAAGCGGCGGCGCGCCGGAATCGAGATTGACGAAGACCAGCCTCTCCCAGGTGTCGACCCGGACCGCGAACAACGGAAGCTCGGCCATCGGCAGCGCCCCGAACCCCTTGCGGTTCGGGACTCGCTTGAGTGAGCCGGCCAGGTCCCAGGTCCAGCCGTGGTAGCCGCAGCGCAGCTCGCGCAAGTCCGAACCCGCTCCCGCGCACAGCGAGTTGCCGCGATGGCGGCACACGTTCTGGAAGGCACGCAGTGTGCCGTCGTCACCGCGAACAATGAGGACCGAATAGGGCCCGCAACGGTATTCGAAGTAATCCCCGGGTTCGGCGACATGGTCGAGGGTGCAGGCGAGCTGCCATACCTTGGGCCACATCCGCTCGACTTCGAGTTGCGCGAACGCCGCGGAGTAGTAGCGCTCCGCGGGCACCAGAGTCGGCCGCTGCGGCGGCGTACCGATCGCGTCTTCGCGCCGCAGATCAGGCGTGGCGTGGGTCGTCATAGAAGTACTCCCGAAGCCTCTGTAACGGTGTTACATTGGCCACTGTAGCGGGCGGCAGCGTAGACAAGGGAGTAATCGTGTTCGACCTCAAAATCACCGGCGGCACCGTCGTCGACGGAACCGGCGCGGACCGATTCGATGCCGACATCGCCGTCAAAGACGGCAAGATCGTCGAGATTCGGCGCCGTGGGGCGGGTAGTCCGCCGCTGGAAGGCGATGCCGCCGAGACCATCGACGCAACCGGAAAGGTCGTCGCGCCCGGCTTTGTCGACATCCACACTCACTACGACGGCCAGGTGAGCTGGGATGCGCTGCTGGAGCCGTCCAGTGGTCACGGCGTGACGACCGTTGTCACCGGTAACTGCGGGGTCGGGTTCGCCCCGGTGCGGCCCGGCCAAGAGGATTGGCTGATCGGCCTGATGGAAGGCGTCGAGGACATCCCCGGCACCGCGCTCACCGAGGGCATCTCCTGGGGTTGGGAGAGTTACCCCGAATACCTCGACGTCATCGGCCGGCAAGAATTCGCCGTCGACGTCGGCAGCCAGGTGGCCCACGGCGCGATTCGCGCATATGCGATGGGTGAGCGTGGCGCCCGCAACGAGCCGGCCTCACCCGACGACATCGCGGCGATGGCGCGCCTCGTGCAGGAGGCCATCGAAGCCGGCGCGCTGGGCTTCTCGACATCGCGCACGCTGGGCCACCGTGCTATCGACGGTGAACCGGTACCGGGAACCTACGCCGCCGAAGACGAGTTGTTCGGGCTTGGCCGGGCCATGGCGGCCGGCGGCCAGGCGGTGTTCGAGTTGGCTCCGCAGGGCGTGGCGGGTGAGGACATCATCGCGCCCAAGAAAGAGCTGGAGTGGATGCAACGGTTGGGCGCCGAGATCGACCGGCCGATTTCCTTCGGCATGATCCAGGTCGATGCCGCCCCGGACCTGTGGCGCGAACAGCTGGACATTTCAGCGGCCGCGCATGCCGCGGGCAGCCGGTTGTATCCGCAGATCGCCGCGCGTCCGTTCGGCATGTTGTTCGGCTTCGACGGGCATCACGCGTTCACTCACCGCCCGACCTTCCGGCGGCTGAAAGCCGAATGCAGCCGCGAGGAGCTCGCGCAGCGGCTGGCCGATCCCGCCGTCAAGGCCGCGATTCTTTCCGAGGAGGATCTGCCGCCGGATCCAACTCTGTTGTTCGACAACATGTTTGCGCTCGCCCAATATGCGCTCGGCCGCACCTACGCGATGGGCGATCCGCCCGACTATGAGCCGACCGACGAGCGCACGGTGGAGAAAATCGCCGCCGAACGCGGCGAAGATCCGTTGTCCACGCTCTACGACCTGATGCTCGAGCACGACGCGACATCGATGCTGATGCTGCCGTTCTACAACTACGCCTACGGCAACCATGACGCGATCCGCGAGATGCTGACCCATCCGGCCGGCGTGGTGGGACTGTCTGATGGCGGCGCGCACTGCGGCATGATCTGCGACGCATCGTTCCCGACTTTCCTGCTGACTCACTGGGCGCGCGATCGTCGCCGCGGTGAGACGCTGCCGCTGGAGTACGTCATCCGCAAGCAGTCCTACGACACGGCGCAGCTTTTCGGGCTGTCCGACCGCGGTGTCGTCGAGATCGGAAAACGGGCCGATGTCAACGTGATCGATATGGATGCGATTACCTTGCATCGGCCCCTGATGGCCTACGACCTACCGGCCGGCGGCAAGAGGCTGATCCAGGGCGCCTCGGGCTACGACGCCACGATCGTCAATGGCGTGGTGACTCGCCGCGACGGCGTCGACACCGGCGCGCGTCCCGGCCGGTTGGTCCGCGGGGCGCGCTGAGCAACCCTGGCAAAAATCACATCAGTCACTCGGCCACCGAGGGCTTGCGGCGTTCGTTGTGCCCACCTTCGAGCGACAAATTTGTCGCGCCGTAGATTGTCGCTCGACGGCGGGCAAATTATCTGTCGGCTCCAAGCGGAGATTGGTGGTGCAGATGTGACAGCGGGTTTTGTCGGTTCGAGGCTCAGCGGGCGAGGGCTTGGTCGATCAACGCTTCGGCCGCGGTCTTGGCCCATGCCCACGGTGTTGGGTCGTCGAGCGAAGTTGCCAGTGCGGCAGCACCCTCTGACAGCACAGCGAGCTGATTGCCCAGTTGTCGCGGATCCGCGGCACCCGCCTGCCCGGCCAGGTC
>DATDLZ010000122.1:0-5880 GCA_036519055.1 Mycobacterium sp. | reverse complement strand
TGGTGCACGGCGGGGGCCCGCAGATCAGCGCCATGCTCAAGCGGCTCGGCATTGCCGGCGACTTCAAGGGCGGATTCCGGGTCACCACACCCGAAGTACTCGACGTCGCGCGGATGGTGTTGTTCGGTCAGGTCGGCCGTGAGCTGGTCAACCTGATCAACGTGCACGGCCCGTACGCGGTCGGCGTCACCGGCGAAGACGCGAATCTGTTCACCGCGGTCCGGCGCAGTGTCAGCGTCGACGGGGTTGACACCGACATCGGCCTGGTAGGCAACATCGCTGCGGTGAATCCCGCGGTGGTGCTGGATTTGATCGCCGCCAACCGGATTCCGGTGGTGTCGACACTGGCACCCGACATCGACGGCGTGGTCCACAACATCAACGCCGACACCGCAGCGGGCGCATTGGCCGAGGCGCTGGAAGCCGAGAAGCTGCTGATGCTCACCGACGTCGAAGGCCTCTACACCAGGTGGCCGGACCAGGATTCGCTGGCCAGCGAAATCGACACTGCCGCTTTGGCGCAACTGCTACCGATGCTGGAGACCGGCATGATCCCGAAAGTCGAGGCCTGCCTGCGGGCGGTGACCGCCGGCGTGCCCAGCGCTCATGTCATCGACGGCCGCGTCGAGCACTGCGTGTTGGTCGAGCTGCTCACCGACCAAGGCTCTGGCACGAAGGTGGTAAGCGCATGACCGCGCCGGCGACGATGCAATGCGCAGCGATGGGAAGGAGCGGCGCCAATGACTGAGACCGACACCATCCAGCAGCGGTGGTCCGCGGTGATGATGAACAACTACGGTGTCCCGCCGGTGGCTTTGGCCAGTGGCAACGGCGCCGTGGTCACCGACGTGGACGGCAAGTCCTACCTGGATCTGCTCGGCGGCATCGCCGTCAACGTGCTGGGACATGCGCACCCCGCTGTGCTCGACGCCGTCACGCGACAGATGTCGACGCTGGGACACACCTCCAACTTGTACGCCGCCGAACCCGGCATCGCGCTGGCCGAGGCGCTGGTGGGTCTCCTCGGCAGCGATGCGGAGGCCCGGGTGTTGTTCTGCAACTCCGGCACCGAGGCCAACGAGGCGGCGTTCAAACTCTCCCGTCTCACCGGCCGGACCAAACTGGTTGCCGCGCAAGGTGGTTTCCATGGCCGGACGATGGGCGCGCTGGCGCTGACCGGGCAGCCGACCAAGCAGGCGCCGTTCGCACCGCTGCCCGGCGACGTAAGCCACGTGCCGTACGGCGACGTCGACGCCCTGGCGGCCGCGGTCACTGACGACACCGCCGCGGTGTTCCTGGAGCCGATCATGGGGGAGAGCGGCATCGTCGTGCCACCCGACGGCTACCTGGCGGCCGCCCGTGACATCACCGCCCACCACGGTGCGCTGCTCGTTCTGGATGAAGTCCAGACCGGAATGGGCCGTACCGGAACGTTTTTCGCGCACCAGCACGACGGCATCACCCCCGACGTGGTGACGCTGGCCAAGGGACTGGGTGGGGGCCTGCCGATCGGCGCGTGCCTGGCGATCGGTCCGGCGGCGCAACTGCTGACGCCCGGCCTGCACGGCAGCACCTTCGGCGGCAACCCGATCTGCGCCGCCGCGGCGCTGGCGGTGCTGCGGGTCTTGGCCGGCGAAGATCTGGTACGACGGGCCGGCGTGCTCGGAAAGACCTTGCACCAGAACATCGAATCGCTTCATCACCCGTCGATCGACCACGTTCGGGGCCGCGGGTTGTTGTGCGGGATCGCGCTCACCTCTCCCACCGCGAAAGAGGTCGAAGCGGCCGCCCGCACCGCCGGGTTCCTGGTCAACGCCGCCGCGCCTGACGTCGTCCGCCTGGCGCCGGCGTTGATCATCACCGAGCATCAGCTCGACACATTCGTCACCGCGTTGCCCGGCATTCTGGACACCGTTGAGGGGGCGCAATGATCCGACACTTCCTGCGCGACGACGACCTGAAGCCCGATGAACAAGCCGAGGTGCTGGCGCTGGCCGCCGACTTGAAAAAGGACCCATTCAGCTACCGTCCGCTGGACGGCCCCCGCGGCGTCGCGGTGATCTTCGACAAGAACTCCACCCGTACCCGGTTCTCCTTCGAGGTGGGTATCGCTCAGCTCGGCGGGCACGCGGTGGTGGTCGACGGCCGCAGCACCCAGCTGGGCCGCGAGGAGACCCTGCAGGACACCGCGAAAGTGTTGTCCCGCTATGTCGATGCCATCGTCTGGCGGACCTACGGGCAGGCCCGTTTGGCCGCGATGGCCGAAACCGCGACGGTCCCGATCGTCAACGCGCTCTCCGACAAGTTTCACCCCTGTCAAGTGCTAGCCGATCTACAGACCGTCGCCGAACGCATTGGATCGCTGCGCGGTCTGCGGATGTCGTACTTCGGCGACGGCGCCAACAACATGGCGCACTCGCTGATGCTCGGCGGCGTCACCGCCGGCATGGACGTGACGATCGCCGCTCCCAACGGGTTTGCTCCCGACGCGTCGGTGCTCGCCGCCGCCGAGCGACGCGCCGCGGACACCGGCGCGTCGGTGACGGTCACCGCGGACCCGGCCGCTGCGGCGTCGGGTGCCGACGTGCTGGTGACCGACACCTGGACGTCGATGGGCCAGGAGGACGACGGGCTGGACCGGGTTCGGCCGTTTCGTCCATTCCAGCTCAACGCCGGGCTGCTCTCCCTGGCTAACTCGGAAGCTGTTGTGCTGCATTGCCTTCCGGCGCACCGGGGGCACGAGATCACCGACGAGGTGATCGACGGGCCGCACAGCGCGGTGTGGGACGAGGCCGAGAACCGGCTGCATGCGCAAAAGGCGCTGCTGGTGTGGCTGTTGGAGCGATCCGCATGACGCGCAGCGGCTCGAAGACCACGCCCGAAATCACCCGCGTCGGACGGCGAGCGCGCATCGTGGCGATCCTGTCTTCGGCCGAGGTGCGCAGCCAGAGCGAGCTGGCCGCGTTGCTCGCCGCCGACGGCGTCGAAGTCACCCAGGCCACGCTGTCGCGGGACCTCGAAGAACTCGGGGCGGTGAAGTTGCGCGGGGCCGACGGCGGCGTCGGCGTCTACGTGGTGCCGGAGGACGGCAGCCCGCTGCGCGGGGTATCCGGTGGCACCGCGCGACTGTCGAGGCTGTTGAGCGAGGTGCTGGTCTCCACCGACGCCAGCGGGAACCTCGCCGTGCTGCGCACCCCGCCCGGTGCGGCCGACTACCTGGCCAGCGCCATCGACCGGGCCGCACTGCCCTACGTAGTCGGCACAATCGCAGGGGATGACACGATCTTCGTGGCGGCCCGCGAGCCGATGACGGGCGCAGAACTCGCGACCCTGATCAAAGACCTCACATAACCGCACAACTCTAAGGAGATCAGTCCATGTCCGAGCGCGTCATCTTGGCGTATTCCGGCGGTTTGGATACCTCGGTGGCGATCAGCTGGATCGGCAAGGAGACCGGCCGTGAGGTTGTCGCGGTCGCGATCGACCTGGGCCAAGGCGGTGAGGACATGGAGGTGGTTCGCCAGCGGGCGCTGGACTGTGGCGCCGTCGAAGCCGTGGTCGTCGACGCCCGCGACGAATTCGCCGACGGCTACTGCCTGCCCACCATCTTGTCCAACGCCCTCTACATGGATCGCTACCCGTTGGTGTCGGCGATCAGCCGACCGCTCATCGCCAAGCATCTCGTCGCGGCCGCCCGCGAGCACGGCGGCAGCATCGTCGCGCACGGGTGCACCGGTAAGGGTAACGATCAGGTCCGTTTCGAGGTCGGATTCGCCTCGCTGGCACCGGATCTGGAGGTGCTCGCACCGGTCCGCGACTACGCGTGGACGCGGGAGAAGGCCATCGCCTTCGCCGAGGAGAACGCCATTCCGATCAACGTCACCAAACGCTCCCCGTTCTCCATCGACCAGAACGTGTGGGGCCGCGCGGTGGAAACCGGCTTCCTGGAACACCTCTGGAACGCGCCCACCAAGGACGTCTACGACTACACCGAAGACCCCACCGTCAACTGGAACACCCCTGACGAGGTGATCGTCGGCTTCGAGCGCGGCGTACCGGTCACGATCGACGGCAACTCGGTGTCGGTGCTGCAGGCGATCGAGGAACTCAACCGACGCGCGGGCGCGCAGGGTGTCGGGCGTCTCGATGTCGTCGAGGACCGGCTGGTGGGCATCAAGAGCCGCGAGATCTACGAGGCGCCGGGCGCGATGGCGCTCATCACAGCGCACACTGAACTCGAGCACGTCACCCTCGAGCGTGAACTGGGCCGGTTCAAGCGCCAAACCGACCAGCGTTGGGCGGAGCTGGTGTACGACGGGCTGTGGTACTCGCCGCTGAAGACCGCCTTGGAGAGCTTCGTCGCCAAGACGCAGGAGCACGTCACCGGTGAGATCCGAATGGTGTTGCACGGCGGACATATTGCCGTCAACGGCCGGCGCAGCGCCGAGTCACTGTACGACTTCAACCTGGCCACCTACGACGAGGGCGACACGTTCGATCAGTCGATGGCGAGAGGCTTCGTCTACGTGCACGGGCTGTCGTCCAAGCTGGCCGCGCGCCGGGACCTGGCCACCGACGAAACGTGAGCACCAACGAGGGATCACTGTGGGGCGGGCGGTTCGCCGACGGCCCGTCCGATGCGCTGACTGCGCTGAGCAGATCCACCCACTTCGACTGGGTGCTGGCGCCTTACGACGTCACCGCGTCCAAGGCCCACGCGCAGGTCCTCTTCAACGCCGGTCTCCTGACCGACGATCAGCGCGACGGGCTGCTGGCCGGCCTGGACAGCCTGGCCGAGGATCTCGCCGACGGGAGTTTCGGACCGTTGGTCACCGACGAGGACGTGCACGCCGCGCTGGAGCGGGGACTGATCGACCGGGTCGGGCCCGACCTGGGTGGTCGGCTGCGGGCCGGCCGCTCGCGAAACGACCAGGTGGCCACGCTGTTTCGGATGTGGCTGCGCGACGCGCTCCGGCGGGTGGCCGCGGGCGTGTTGGACCTTGTCGGCGCACTGGCCGGCCAGGCCGCGGCTCATCCGAGCGCCATCATGCCGGGTAAGACGCACCTGCAGTCCGCGCAGCCGATCCTGCTGGCCCACCATCTACTCGCGCACGCCCATCCGCTGTTGCGCGACGTCGACCGCATCGTCGACCTCGACGCGCGCACCGCATTGTCGCCGTATGGTTCTGGGGCGCTGGCCGGCTCGTCGCTCGGGCTGGACCCGGATGCGATCGCCGAGCAACTCGGTTTCACGGCGGCCGCCGACAACTCGATCGACGCAACGGCGTCCAGGGATTTCGCCGCAGAGGCGGCGTTCGTCTTCGCGATGATCAGCGTCGACATGTCTCGCCTTGCCGAGGACATCATCATCTGGAGCTCAACCGAATTCGGCTACGTCACCTTGCACGACTCGTGGTCGACCGGCAGCTCGATCATGCCGCAGAAGAAGAACCCCGACATCGCCGAATTGGCTCGCGGCAAGTCCGGCCGGCTGATCGGGAACCTGGCCGGGCTGCTCGCGACGCTCAAGGCTCAGCCGCTGGCCTACAACCGGGACCTGCAGGAGGACAAGGAACCGGTGTTCGACTCGGTGGCGCAGCTGGAGCTGCTGCTGCCGGCGATGGCCGGCCTGGTGAGCAGTCTGACGTTCAACGTCGAGCGGATGGCAGCACTGGCTCCCGCCGGATTCACGCTCGCCACCGATATCGCCGAATGGCTGGTGCGTCAGGGTGTTCCGTTTCGTGATGCCCACGAGGCCGCCGGCGCTGCCGTCCAGGTGGCCGAGAAGCTCGGCGTCGGGCTCGGCGAGTTGACCGACGATCAGCTGGCGGCTATCAGCGCCAACCTGACCCCTCAGGTGCGAGAAGTCCTCACCATCGA
>DATDLZ010000121.1:0-3293 GCA_036519055.1 Mycobacterium sp. | reverse complement strand
GTCGATCCAGCTTGCGATTCGGATGGCGACCGCGCGAACCGGAAACGGGTTCTCGGCCGAATTCGCCGAGCCGGCCGGCGTATTGGCATTGCTGACAGGGTTGGCGGTCACTTCGCCGTCGCGCGCGTGATCCTGTTTGCCAGCAGCGTCTGGAACGGCGCGCGCCCTTTGGTGGCCTCCTCGTACGCCAGCAGGGCTTCGAGCTCGTCGAGATCGAGCGTTTGCAGCCGGGCCCGCAACTGGGCCAGGGTCAGCTGTTCGTAGTCCAGCTCCTCGACCACCTCGGGGGCAGACACCGTCTGCTTCGCCGGTGTGGCGGCAGATCGCGCCCAAGAGTCAGACGCGCCCGTGGCGGCGTCAGCTGAGGTGTACAGGGCAAACCGTCCCTCGCTGCGGCGCTCGAGATCGGGTGCTGGGCCGTCATCCGAGTCGCTGTCGTCGTCGGGCAGATCCTCGTCGAACGTCGCCCACTCTGGTTGCTCGTCCTTGGGCGGGAAGATGTGCTCCAAGGTGGAGTCGCCCTTGATCAGCAGCTCGGCCACGTTTTGCTGGAACCGCATCACGACGGCCGCGGCCGTGCTGGCCAGCGTCATCGGATACATCAGGATGGTTTTCGGCAGCTTGATCGTCTCCTCGACGGCCATTGTCGCCGCCCCCACCAACAGCCGGACCCCATACGGTGCAGAACCCATGCGTCACAGACTGCCTTAACCGGCGGTCAACGCCAAGCTGAGCGCGCGAGTTGGCGGGCCAGTGTCGGCAGAAAGTACCCTGGTGGACATGCCGCCGACCGTGAACATGGGGATCCCTGGTGCAACTGCATCGGTGGCCGAGCCGGTGACCGGCAAGCGTGTCCTGCTTGCCGAGCCCCGTGGGTATTGCGCCGGCGTCGATCGTGCCGTCGAGACCGTCGAACGTGCGCTGGAAAAGCACGGCGCACCCGTCTACGTCCGGCATGAGATCGTGCACAACCGCCACGTGGTCGAAACGCTGGCCAAGGCCGGTGCGGTGTTCGTCGAGGAGACCGACGAGGTGCCCGAAGGCGCCATCGTGGTGTTCTCCGCCCACGGCGTGGCCCCGACCGTGCACACGACGGCCGCCGAGCGGCAGCTGAAGGTCATCGACGCCACCTGCCCGCGGGTCACCAAGGTGCACAACGAGGCCAAGCGATTCGCTCGCGACGACTACGACATCCTGCTGATCGGCCATGAGGGCCACGAGGAGGTCGTCGGCACTGCCGGCGAAGCCCCCGACCACGTGCAGCTGGTCGACGGTCCGAGTGCCGTCGACGGCGTGACGGTTCGCGACGAGAACAAGGTGATCTGGTTGTCGCAGACCACGCTGTCCGTCGACGAGACGATGGAGACCGTGCAGCGGCTGCGGGCCCGCTTCCCGAAACTGCAGGACCCGCCCAGCGACGACATCTGCTACGCGACGCAGAATCGGCAGGTGGCGGTCAAGGCGATGGCGCCGGAGTGCGAGCTGGTGATCGTCGTCGGGTCGGGTAATTCGTCGAACTCGGTGCGCTTGGTCGAGGTCGCGCTGGGCGCCGGGTCGGCGGCTTCGCATCTGGTCGACTACGCCGACGACATCGATCCCGCCTGGTTGGAGGGCGTCACCACCGTTGGAGTGACGTCCGGCGCGTCAGTGCCTGAGGTACTGGTCCGCGGCGTGCTGGAGCGGTTGGCCGAACACGGCTATGACGTGGTTCAGCCGGTGACCACAGCCAACGAGACGTTGGTGTTCGCGCTGCCCCGGGAGATCAGGCCGGCGCGCGGCGGTTAGTCCCAGGAATCGCCCGCGGACCTACGCGGCCGGCGCGGGCGGTCGTCGAGCGGCTCATCGCCTCCGGCTGCCTTCCGGTACCTGACCTGTGAGATCGGGTGATGGGTCGCGGTGGTCCCGTTCGGTGCGGGCCTGCGCCGCGGCGGGGGCCCAGGAGCGTCGAAGGGCTCCATGGGTTCGTACGGGTCGAAGCGGCTGGCCGGGCGATCTCTGCGAGCGTGCGGGTCGCGTCGGAGGTCCCGCGGCGGGCGGCCACGCAGGTCCGGGTCGCGCGGCAACCTGCTGCGCCGGGGCGGTTCGGGAGCATCAAATTCGCGCGTCGGGCGTCGACGCCGGGCGCGCTCGCGCGCCGGGTCCACCCCATCGTCCAGCGGTGGCCGACCGTCCAGTGCTGGCCGTTCCCGCCGGGTCCGCGTCGACGCCGGACGCTTACCGGTTCGTCGTGCGTCGGACGTGGTGGATCGCGCGGAACGCTCGACGGCGTGGGTTCGGCGCGACCGCGACCTAGCCGCCTTGTCGACGGTCTCGTCGGCGGGCTCGCGGTTGAACATCTCCGTCAGCCTGGCGACCAATCCGAGCCGTCCGCCCTCGCCGACCGCGTCGGTGGCATTGGTGGCATCGGTGGCTTCCGCCGCAGCCGTGTGGAACCTGCCCAGGTACCACCGGATCAGGCCGAGAACCAGTACGGCCGCCGAGGTGAACAGCATCAGTGGGAAACGCTCGATCAACGGGTAGCCACAGTTGATCAGCAGGTCTTTGATGCCAGTGAATTTGGCGCCGTGGAACAAGAAGTAGGCACCGGGCACCGCGCAGAACAAAATCAACGGTGGCTGGATGACCGCAGTGAAAATTCCGGACTGGCGAACGGCCAGCAACGCGGCCACGCAACCCGCCACATAAAGGCCGGAGAAGACGGTGGTCAGCTCCTTGCCGGAGCCGGCGTCGAAAGCGAAGCCGACAGAGACCCCGGTCACGGCGACCACCACTGCGGCCCACCACGGCACACCAGGAATTCCGGGGATTATCGAGCGGTGATCCGCGGCCACCGCCGACCGGTCCTGCTGTTCTGACACATGTCGACCGTACCGGTTTGACGCCGAAAGACGCGTAACGACCTCGTTAGCAATGCGTGGGCGTGCCTCACGCGCGCGGCTGCGCGTCAAGGGCTTCGGCGCGGCTCTCCTACACTTGAGTCCCTGTGAGCCTGAGCCTTGGGATTGTGGGTTTGCCGAATGTCGGCAAATCGACCCTGTTTAACGCGCTGACCAGAAACAACGTGGTCGCCGCCAACTACCCGTTCGCGACGATTGAGCCGAACGGGGGCGTGGTGCCGCTGCCCGACGCGCGGTTGGCGACGCTGGCGGAGATGTTCGCCTCAGAGCGCATCGTTCCGGCGCCGGTGACGTTCGTAGACATCGCCGGTCTGGTCTCCGGTGCCTCGGAAGGGGCCGGGCTGGGCAACAAGTTCCTGGCCAACATCCGCGAGTGCGATGCGATCTGCCAAGTGG
>DATDLZ010000120.1:0-7274 GCA_036519055.1 Mycobacterium sp. | reverse complement strand
GTACCGCACGCCAACGGAGCAGCTTACCGGCGACTATCCGCGCAGGTCAAAACGCGTCATCCGGGGTAGCGCAGCATGGCCCTATTACGAGTTGGCTAGTTGGCTGACCCGTTGAGGCGAGATTTCCAGAAGAGCGGCGATATCGCGGCCATCATTGAGAAAGAGATTGCGGCGATCGAGGCTGACCGGGACGCGCCTTTTGACGGCTCGAAGATCTCCAGGGGCAACGGTCGCAGCAAGGTTCTGCAGGTGCGTCTCAACCCAGAAGAGCTGGCCGAACTTGAGCGCGTTGCTGATCAGCGAGGTCTGCCAACGTCGACCGTGGCGCGCGAGGCGATCATCCGACTTATCCGGCCGGAGGTCGCCCGAACCGCTGCGGCGAACCGTCTGATCGACGACTTCGCCCGCTACGTCGCTACCCTTGGCGCGTTCGACAGCGCTACCCCCGGATGACGCGTTTTGACCTGCGCGGATAACCGCCGGTAAGCTGCTCCGTTGGCGTGCGGTACGCCGGGACTCGGGTCAACGTCGGTCGCCGAGAAATCCCTTCCGCACATGCTTGACCGGCACCCGGGTCACCGGGACCCACCCGAGAGAAGAGAAGGTAAGCGCTGTGTCCACCTACGCGCCTAAGGCGGGTGACACCACGCGGACGTGGTACGTCATCGACGCCCAGGACGTGGTGCTCGGTCGCCTTGCCGTTGCGGCAGCAAACCTGTTGCGCGGCAAGCACAAGCCGACATTCACGCCTAACACCGACGGCGGTGACTTCGTCATCATCGTCAACGCTGAGAAGGTTGCCCTGAGCGGCGACAAGCAACACAAGAAGCTCGCCTTCCGCCACTCGGGTTACCCCGGCGGGCTGAAGAGCCGCACGATCGGCGAGTTGCTGGACAAGCACCCCGATCGGGTCGTCGAGAAGGCGATCGTCGGCATGATCCCCAAGAACAAGCTCGGCCGCCAGATCAAGCGCAAGCTGCATGTCTACGCCGGTCCGCAGCATCCGCACGCTGCTCAGCAGCCGACTCCGTACGAGATCAAGCAGGTGGCCCAATGACAGAGACCGCAGGAACTGAGACCGCAGGAACTGAGACCGAGGTCGTGGTCGAAGAAATCGTCGAGACCGCTGAGCCCGTCGAGGCCGCAGCGCCGGCCCCGCGGGAGGAGATCGTCATCGAGCGTCCGATCCAGACCGTCGGCCGCCGCAAGGAAGCCGTGGTGCGGGTCCGTCTGGTGCCCGGCACCGGCAAGTTCGACCTCGACGGCCGCAGCCTGGAGGCCTACTTCCCGAACAAGGTGCACCAGCAGCTGATCAAGGCGCCGCTGGTCATCGTCGATCGGGCCGAGAGCTTCGACATCTTCGCCCACCTGGACGGTGGCGGCCCGTCCGGCCAGGCCGGCGCGCTGCGCCTGGCGATCTCGCGGGCATTGATCCTGGTCCAGCCCGAGGACCGGCCGGCGCTGAAGAAGGCCGGCTTCCTGACTCGTGATCCGCGTGCCACCGAGCGCAAGAAGTACGGCCTGAAGAAGGCCCGTAAGGCGCCGCAGTACAGCAAGCGCTGATCCAGGCGGCGATCACGGCCGCGTACCGGTTGGGTGGCACTCCGGCCAATCCTTATGTCGTGTGTGTGCGCGGTCACCAATTGTGAGAGGTTTGACCGCATGGGTCGACTATTCGGCACTGACGGCGTCCGCGGGGTCGCCAATCGCGAGCTCACCGCCGAGCTCGCGTTGGCCCTCGGCGCCGCAGCCGCACGGCGGCTGACCGGGTCGAACAGCGGGCGGCGACGCGTCGCGGTGATCGGTCGCGACCCCCGCGCCAGCAGCGAGATGCTGGAAGCCGCCGTGATCGCAGGCCTGACCAGTGAGGGCGTCGACGCGCTGCGGGCCGGTGTGCTGCCGACCCCGGCGGTGGCCTACCTGACCCACGCCTACGACGCGGACTTCGGCGTGATGATCTCGGCGTCGCACAACCCGATGCCCGACAACGGCATCAAGATCTTCGGGCCGGGCGGGCACAAGCTCGACGACGCGACCGAAGATCAGATCGAGGATCTGGTCGCGACCGGGCCGGGGCTGCGTCCCGTCGGCGCGGGAATCGGCCGGGTGGTCGACGCCGAGGATGCGCTGGACCGTTACCTCCGGCAGGTCGGCAAGGCCAGCACCGTCCAACTCCACGGGCTGACCGTGGTGGTCGACTGCGCACACGGCGCCGCCTCGGCGGCCGCACCGCGTGCCTACCGCGCCGCCGGTGCGCGCGTCATCGCGATCAACGCCGAACCCAACGGCCTGAACATCAACGACCACTGCGGCTCGACGCATCTGGACGTGCTGCGCTCGGCGGTGCTGCACCACGGCGCCGACCTCGGCCTGGCCCACGACGGCGATGCCGACCGGTGCCTGGCCGTCGATGCCGCCGGTGAGATTGTCGACGGCGACGCGATCATGGTGATCCTCGCGCTGGCCATGCAGGAGGCCGGCGAGCTGGCCGGCAACACGCTGGTCGCCACCGTGATGAGCAATCTCGGGCTGCACCTGGCGATGCGGGCGGCCGGAGTCGAGGTTCGCACCACCAGCGTCGGTGACCGATATGTGTTGGAAGAGCTGCGATCTGGTCCGTTCAGCCTCGGTGGGGAGCAGTCCGGGCACATCGTGTTGCCCACGTTGTCCACCACCGGTGATGGCATTCTGACCGGCCTGCGGCTGATGTCGCGGGTGGCCCAGACCGGCGAATCGCTGGCCAGCCTTGCCTCGGCGATGCACACCCTGCCGCAGGTGCTGATCAACGTCGGGGTCGCCGACAAGGTCGCTGCCGTTGCCGCGCCGTCGGTGCGCGACGCGGTTCAGCAGGCCGAAGATGAACTGGGCGACACCGGTCGAATTCTGTTGCGCCCCTCGGGAACCGAACAGATGATCCGGGTCATGGTGGAAGCCGACGACGAGCACGTCGCTCACCGACTCGCCGCCCACGTCGCCGACACGGTGCGCGCCACACACTAGGTGGAACCGTCGGGCGACGCGTCGCGTCGAACCCGTTATGGCACAACGAGACGCATTCGTCGACGCTGCAGCAGTGCACGCCGTTGCGGACCGATTCGACGACGCAGCACATCTCATCGACGGCGCGGTGCGCACCCACTTCGGCAGGTTGGCCTTCGACGGCACCACGTCCGGGCGCGCATACATCGGTCAGGGTGATGCGCTGCGGTTTGCGCTGCATCGGCTCGCCGGCGAGCTGACGCAATGGGCGCGGGCCAGTATGGAGGTCGGGGCTGCCTTGCGGGCCAGCGCTAATCGCTACGCCGACGCCGACCAACTCGCCGCCGCACGGATCGGCTGACAAATGGCCGACCGGTTCGATGTCAGCGCGCGGTTGGCCGAGGGCAGGCCCGCGGTCGAGCACACCCAGACCTACGTCGGCGCGTGCCATCAGCTGGGCTATCAGCAGCCCGACCTCACCGCGCACGTGTCACAGGTTTGGGATTGGTACGACGCCGAGGTCGGGCTTGACCTACAGATACTCGACGACGACACCGGCGCGCTTCGTGCCGCGGTGAACGCGATCGAGGAAGCGCTGTGGGTGCAGCGCACGCAGGTCACCGAGCTCGCGGCCGCGTGGAGAGGTTCGGGGGCGGGCACCGCGATGCGGTTTCTCCAGCGCCACTGCGATGTCGCTGCCGAGGTGGCCGCACATGTTGGCGCTGCTGCTGAGCACTATGCCGCCCTGCGCGACGACGTGTGGAAATCGGTCGACGGCAAGGTCGCAAACGCGGTCGCTATCGATGAGCGCCGAGTAGCGGAGCGGTCGTCCTGGCTCGCCGCTTGCCACTCCGTCACGGCGGGGACGGGGGACCGGTCGACGGCCGAAGAGGTGATTCAGCAGCAGGTTAAACCCTATGTGGACAACGACATTCGCAACGACTGGCTCGCCGCGATGGGCTCTGGCTCGGCGTCGGTGGCGGCGTCCTACGACGAGGCCATTCACGCGTTGGCGTCGACGTCCGAAGTGCGTTTCGATATTCCGGGCGACTTCGGCCCAAGTTGGCAACCGGCCTTCGAGGCGCGCCCAGTCACCGAGGCGACGCCGACGACGGCCCTGCCGGCCGAGCCGGCGCCGACCGTGCCCGCCGCGGCGCCGGCTATCCGGCCACCGACAAATCCAGAGCCGCAGACGCTTTCGACGGACGGGCCCGACGACGTGACATCGACGCCACCCGAATTGGCGACACCGCTTGGCGACGCCAGCGGGTTGTCCACCGGTGCAGGCAATCTCGGCGGACTTGGCGGTGCCGCGGGCGGCATTGGCGGTGTCGTCGGAAGCATCGTCGACAGCATCGGCAGCATTCTCGGCTCATTGGCCGGCGGACTCGGGGATGGCTCCGGGTCTGGCCCTTCCCTGGCCGATGACGCGCTGACCGGTGACCCCCTAGACCTGGATGACGTCGATAAGCAGGAAGACGCAGACACCGACGATAAGGCTGAGCCGGTAAGCGTCGACGACGCCACCGCAGCCGAACGGCCCGCCGATCCGGTTACCGAAAATCTACCGACGACAAGCGATTCCGTGGCCGAACCGGTCGGGCAGCAACTCGATCCGCCGCCACCCGCTGCGCCTCCGGATGATCAGCCTCCACCGGCTGCCGCGCCGCAAACTGATGGATCGACACCGTGTGAGATCGCCGAGGATGAGCTACCTCAAGCAGGGCAGTGACGCCAACGCTCAGCCCTTGAGCAGGGCGACGAACTTCTCTTCGGGGCTTAGGGGCGCGGCCTCGTCTCCCAAGGGGAGCGTCTTGGGAAGTTGCACGTCGGGGTCGGCGAAGTCGCTATATGTCTTGTCGCCGCCCAGCGCATACAGCAGGTAGCCGGTGAGCAGCGCACGGGTCGTCTTCTGCGTCTTGCGGTCCGGGGCGCCCAGGCCGAACGCCGTCGTCAACCGACGACCCTCGGCCAGCCCAGCGGGCTGTGCTTTGGCGACGATGCGTAGCGTCGCGGCGTCCCAAGCTCGCCACAGTTCAATGGCGTTGGAGCGCAATGCTTTTCCAGATCCCGGCGCGCTGAACACCACGCCCGGTACTTTGAGCGTCGAGGCCGGTTGCTCGGCCGGCGGGTTGGTGATGGCCGGGTAAAGGGCGGCAACCGCTTGGGGCTTGGCCTTCATACCGGCGGCCGCGAACACCGCTGCCGAGCCGCCGAAGCCGTGACCGATCACGCCGAGTTTGCCGGGATGCACGCTGATTTGGCCCGGCCCGAGTCGCACTCCTGCGGCGATATCGAGCGCGGTGCCCAAGTCGAAGGCCAGGTTCAACACCGATGGCGCCACCCCGCGCTCGGTGTCGGGTGCGGCCGCGACGATGCCCCACGACGCCAGGTGCTCCAGCAGGCCGGTATAGCGCGCGACTCCGGTGAGCCAGTCGTGGCCGAACGCCACGCCGGGCAAGTTGAAACCGGAATCGGGCGTGTAAACCACGCCGGGTAATCCCGCGAAGGCCAAGTCGCCGCGCAAAACTCGGTGCGGCCCGCGTCGCGCGAGGGCGCCGACGAGCTTGCTGGTCTTTGCCACCCGTTGACGGTAGCGCACGTCAGCACTGGCCCGATTGCCTTGCCGCGCGGCGCATCAGCCGATATCAAGCTGATTGACAGTAAGTCGCCAGCAAACACGCCCGGGACGGACGTTTCACCGGGCGAACGAAGTGGTACGACGGTGCCATGAATATGAAACGAATCGCAGCCGCTACAGCCATCACCGCGGGCTTGGGTCTTGCCGGTATCGGCACGGCGAGCCTGGCCGAAGCCCAGCCGACCGCCCCGTTGCCCGATTACCACTGGTGTCCCGGACAGTGGTTCGACCCAGCGTGGGGCCACAACTGGGACGGGGGCCGCTGTCACGACGACAACTACTTCGACGGCGAACCGCATGACGGCGGCCACTGGCACGGTATGGGCCCCTGGCGTCCGTGAGCCAGCCAACGATCCAGTAAGTGCAGCCGTCCCGCTCGGGGCGGCTGCCCTATTTGGTGGGCATTTCGCTGACCAGGCCGCTTACGCCATCGTCAACGCCGGTGTGCACTGGGTATTGAATCCCATTAAATACCAAGGTTATTCACAGGAACTCATAACAAATTTTGCGGCCTAAAGGTTTAGCTGCACGGCCCCGGGTGGTACGAAGAACAAGTGATAAACATCAAACGAATCGCAGCTGCGACTGCCATCGTGTCGGGTCTTGGACTTGCCGGCGTCGGCACGGCGAGCATCGCCGAGGCACAGCCGATGGCCCCGCTCCCCGACTACCACTGGTGTCCGGGGGAGTTCTGGGACCCGGGCTGGGGTAACAACTGGGACGGGGGTCGCTGCCACGACGACGGCTTCTTCGACGGCGAACCCCGCGACCAGGGCCACTGGCACGGCTACGGCCCCTGGCAGGGCGGCCCGGGCTGGGACAACCGCGGCCCGGGTTGGGACAACCATGGCCCCGGCTGGGATAACCACGGCCCGGGCTGGGATAACCGCGGCCCGGGTGGCCCCGGCTGGTGAGCCGGTAGTCACCACCCTCGAATAAATCGATAAGATAGCTGACCTCTTGCAGGTCAGCAGCGTGCAGCCGTCCCAGTTGGGGCGGCTGCACTGCCTTGTCGGGACCCGGTGTGGGCGTCTCGGGCCGCCGGACTGCACTATCCTGATGGGCTATGTGCGGAATCGTCGGCTACGTCGGGCATCAGCCTGCCGTTGACGTTGTCGTCGACGCGCTACGTCGGATGGAGTACCGCGGCTACGACTCGTCGGGCGTAGCGCTGGTCGACGGAAACGGAAAGCTGACGGTCCGTCGGCGCGCCGGTCGGTTGGCCAACCTGGAGAGCGCGCTCGCCGAGACCGACCCCGCAGACCTGGTCGGCAGCACCGGCCTGGGACACACGCGCTGGGCCACGCATGGACGTCCCACCGACCGCAACGCTCACCCACACCGCGACGCGGCGGGCCAGAGTGCCGTCGTCCACAACGGCATCATCGAGAACTACGCGACCCTGCGCCACGAGCTCGAAGCAGCCGGTGTCGAGTTTGCCAGCGACACCGACACCGAGGTGGCTGTCCACCTGGTCGCCCACGAGTACCACCACGGCCAGACGGCGGGCGATTTCACCGCTTCGGTGCTGGCCGTGCTGCGCCGCCTCGAGGGCCACTTCACGCTGGTGTTCGCCAACGCCGACGAACCGGGCACGATCGTCGCGGCGCGCCGCTCGACACCGTTGGTGGTCGGCATCGGCAAGGGCGAGATG
>DATDLZ010000119.1:0-6481 GCA_036519055.1 Mycobacterium sp. | reverse complement strand
ATCGAGCGGGTGATGAACACGATGGACCGCAACTACGTCGAAGGTCATGGCGTCGTGCGATTCAACGATCTGCGACTGCCCGCCTCGGCAGTACTCGGCGAGGTCGGCCAGGCGTTGCGCTACGCACAAATGCGGCTGGCGCCCGCGCGTCTGACCCATTGCATGCGCTGGCTCGGGGCCGCTTCGCGCGCACAGTCGATCGCGGTGCGGCACGCCCGCGAGCGGACCGCGTTCGGCAAGACGCTCGGTGAACATCAGGGCGTCAGCTTCATGCTCGCCGACAACGAAATCGCTTTGCAGCAATGCCGGCTCGGGATCTGGTGGGCATGCTGGACGCTGGACAAGGGCGATCGGGGCACCGGCAGACACGAGAGCTCGATGGTCAAGGCTTATGTGTCCGAGGAGCTGTTCAAGGTCGCCGACCGCTGTGTCCAAATCCTTGGTGGCATCGGCATTTCCGACGAGACACCGGTCGGGATGATCTTCTCCGACATGCGAGCCTTCCGCCTGTACGACGGCCCGACCGAGGTGCACAAGTACGCGATCGCGCGCCAGGTGCTCCGTCCGTAGCCGCTAGTCGCAGGCGGCCCGGCCCAGCGCGGTCAACGCCTCATCCACCGTCGGGTACAACGAAATGAGATTGTCCAGACCGGTCAACTGCATCGGTCTGGTCGCCGCCGCATTGTCGGCCACCACCGCGATCTGAATCGATTTGCCGACCTTTTCCTGGGTGGCCGCCAATATCCGCAGTCCGACCGACGCCATGAAGGTCACCTCGGAAAGGTCAATCACGAGAACGGGCGGATCTTCTTCGAGCGCTTCCGCGATCACCGCTTCGAAGGCAGGCGCGGTGCTCAAATCGATTTCGCCGCCGACGCTAACCACGGCGACACCTTCGCGGTGCGCGACGGAGGTGGTGATCGGATCCGCAGCTGACACGGCCATCCTTCATCTGGAGTCTTGTCGCTCCTGGCGGATCCGGTGCCGACCCTCGCCGCCTAGCAAATTCGCAGAAATATTACTTCAACGGCCGTCACCGCGAGGCTCGGTTAGTCTGGGCCGCGGGGTTCAAGCCGCTGCAAAGTGCCGGGAGGTTCGATGTCGGATCAAACGATGGATTTGTCGGGAACGGGCGTCGCCAATCAGACGCCGGCGATCTCGAGCGCGGGTTTGCTGCTGCCACAGCTAGTGCAGCACTTACGCCAAAACCGAACGGCTTTGCGCGAGGAATGGGCCCGCAGAATCACCGAAGCCGAATTGCTCACGGCGATGTCGCCCGAGGAGATCTTCTCCGAGGCAACGACGGTGTACGACAGCTACGTCGAGGTGCTCGAGACCGGTAGCGTCGAGGCGCTGCAGGACTACGCACGCGACCTGTCCGAGCGCATCATTCCCCGTGGTGTGGAAACCAACGAGGTCGTCGGCATCGTCTTGCTGCTGCGCGACGTGCTGGCCCGCTCGCTCTTCGAGAAGTACCAGACGGACTTCGACCTGCTGAACCGAGTGCTCGACGCCTACGAGCCCGCGGCCAACCGGATCGCCAACACCGTCGCCGTCGGCTTCGTGCAGGAACGCGAGCGCATCATCCGCCAGCAGCAGGAGGCCATCCGCGAGCTGTCCACACCGGTGCTGCAGGTGCGCGAGCAGTTGCTGATCCTGCCGATCATCGGCGTGCTCGACAGTCAGCGCGCCCGACAGGTCACCGAGCAACTGCTGCGGGCCATTCGCGCCAACCGGGCCAAGGTCGTCGTCATCGACATCACCGGTGTGCCCACCATCGACTCCACGGTGGCGAACCACCTCGTGCAGACCGTCGACGCGTCGGGCCTGATGGGCGCCAGCGTGATCATCACCGGCCTGTCCTCGGAGATCGCACTCACCCTGGTGACGATCGGGCTGGATCTTTCCAAGATGAACGCCGTCGGTGACCTGCAGGGCGGTATCGAAGAAGCCGAACGTCTGCTGGGCTACGAGGTCACCCGCACCGGCGAAACAGGCGGATAACAAGACCTTCGTCGAGAGCTGACACGAGCGCGCCATGCCGGTACCGATCCTGAAGCAGGGCCCCATCCTCATTGCGTCGGTGCAGGCCGCGCTGACCGACTCCGACACCGAGCGGCTGCGCTACGACCTGATGGAACGGGTCAGCCGGTACCGCGCCCAAGGCATCATCGTCGACGTCACCGCCATCGACGTGATGGACTCGTTCGCCGCCCGGTCGCTGCGCACGATTGCGCACATGACCCGGCTACGTGGCGCCGACACCGTGATCGTCGGCCTGCAGCCGGAGGTGGCGTTTGCCATGGTCCAGTTGGGGTTGATGTTCGACGATATGTACACGGCGCTGGATCTGGAAGAGGGTCTGGCGTTGCTGAATCGCCAACTGGGGCTGGGGAAATCGATCGGACTCGATGGTGGCGGATGACGTCACCGTCGATGTCGGCAACCCCGACGACATCGTCGCCGCACGGCAGGCGGGCCATAACTTGGCCCGCAAGTTGGGTTTCTCGCTGACCGATGTGACGATGATCGCCACGGCGATCTCGGAAGTCGCCCGCAACATCACCAGCTACGCCGGCTATGGAGCGATTCGCGTTGCGGTGCAAGACCGGGAAGGCCGGCAGGCGCTGGTGGTGCGTGCCGAAGACGACGGCCCGGGCATTGCCAACATCGAAAGGGCAATGGAGGACGGCTTTTCCACGGGGCGAGGCCTGGGACTCGGCCTGCCCGGTGCGCGCCGGCTGATGGACCGTTTGATCGTGGAATCCACCCCGGGGCAGGGCACGAAGATCGAAATGTGGAAGTGGATTCCGAACAATGGCTGAGCACGGGTGGTTGGGGCCGATCGAATGGGCGGCGACGTGGCGCCCATTGCCCGGCCAACCTATCTGCGGCGACCGCTCGATCGCGGTCGATGTGAACGGCACCGCCGCCCTGATCGGTGTGCTGGACGGTCTGGGGCACGGCGAACTGGCTGCCGAAGCGGCTGACTGCGGCGTCCGAATCCTCGCTGACGCCCGCGGCGAGCCGCTCGACACGCTGCTCCAGAGCTGCCACCGTGGCCTGTCGAACACCCGCGGTGTGGCGATGACGTTGGTGCACATCGACTTTCAGACAGATACGCTCAGCTGGGTCGGGGTCGGGAACGTCGCCGCCGACTTGGTCGCCAAACACCCGGCCGGTGTCGAGGTGCGCTCGTCGGTACGCCTCGCCGGCGGCATTGTCGGCTATCGGATTCCCGAAGTGGTTGCATCGCACGATTTCCCGATGCGCCCGGGCGACTTACTGGTCATCACCAGTGACGGCATCGACGAAGACCATCTGGACGGCATCGACTTCGCCGCGCCGGCCCTGACGATCGCCGAGCAGATCCTGCACAGCCACGCCAAGGACAACGACGACGCGCTGGTACTCGCGGCACGGCACCGAGGTGTGTCCGGATGACACACGACGATTTCCACACTGCGTACGCGGCTGCGCTGGGTGGTTACCTGGAGACCCGCAACCAGGAAGACCTCGCGGTTGGTCATGAGCTCGGGCGCCGCGCACTGCACGACGACATCAGCGTGCTGGAGATCGTCGAGAAACACTCTGAGCTTGTCCGCCGGCTGGTGGTGGAGCTTCCCGGCTTCGACGGGGCGGTGGCGCTGGCCTTCCTGTTGCAGACGCTGGCCCCACTCGACGTCGCGACACGCGGATTCCTGGACGGCACAAAGCGTTACGAGGAGCAGCGGGCCCGCGCCGAGGATCTCGCCGATCGCGACGAGTTCCGCAACGCGGTGGTGAATTCCCTGCAGGAGGGATTCTTCGTCGCCGATCGCATCGGGGCCATCATCGAAGTCAACGACGCTTTCACCAAACTCACCGGCTACCCGGCGCACGGCATCCCCTACCGTTGGCCGCATCCGTGGCTGGTGGACGAAAAAGCAGCGCGGCTGCAACAATCCCGGCTGGCCCAAAATAACCAGGTCCAGTACGAGACGCCAATCCGGCATCGCGACGGCCGACTGGTGTGGGTAGCGGCGAACGTCAACCGGGTCAATGCGGATGGCGCGGACGGCTACGTGTACGTCGGAACACTTCGCGACATCACCGCCGAAAGAGCCTTTGCCGCACGGGAAAGTGCGGTGCTGCGGTTGGCGACGGCGGTCAGCGTGGCCAAAAGCATGTCGGAGGTACTCTCGATCACCCTCGATGAATGCCGGCTTGCTCTCGACGTTCACCGGGTGGTGGCCGCGGTATGGCCGACGAGCGGCGCCGAGCCCGCCATCCAGGTGGCCGCCGCCTTGACCCCGTCGGATTGGCGGCAACTCGACGAGCCGCTGCGGGAGATCTTTCAGCAAGCTCGCAGTCAACTACCGCTGACCGTTCAACCCGTCGAAACCCCCGATACCCCAGGACAATCGAGCGGCATCGTCGCCGTCCTGACCGGCGCGGGCGACGTCGCACTGTGGCTGGAGCTTCGGGTCCCCCGGCGGGTCAGCGCGGAGGACCGTCTACTGGTCACCGTGCTCGTCGGCCACCTCGGGCTGGCGATCCAGCACGTGCGGCAATTCGAGGCAGCTCGCGAGACGTCGCTGACCTTGCAGCATGCGATGCTGGCGCCAACCGAGCTTCCGCCCGGTTTCGCGGTCCGTTACGAGCCCGCGGTCCCACCTCTGGAAATCGGTGGCGACTGGTACGACGTGCTGCGGGTGGGCGATCAACGGATCGGCATCATCGTCGGGGACTGTGTCGGGCGCGGCCTGTCCGCCGCGGCGGTGATGGGTCAGCTTCGCGCCTCCGCGCGTGCGCTGCTGCTTACCGGCGCCGAGCCCGCGCGGCTGCTCGAAGAGCTTGATTCGGTGGCAGAGCTGATCCCGAATGCGTTCTGCACCACCGTCTTTCTTGCGATTCTCGACAACAAGTCCGGCGAATTCTCCTACAGTTGCGCCGGCCATCTGCCCGCGGTGCTGGCGGCGCCGCAGGCAGCTCCGACGCTGATCACGGATGCCCGCTCGGTGCCGTTGGCGGTGAACCGCAAGAAACCTCGTCCGCAAGCATCGGTGGTGCTGCCACCCGGCTCGACGCTGATGCTCTACACCGACGGTCTCGTCGAGCGTCGCGACGTCCCGCTCGACGACGGGATCGCGCACCTGAGCGCGACGGTGGCAAGCGGATTGCACCTAACCGTCGACGACGTCGCGGACGCGGCGCTGCGCGAGCTGGCTCCCCCGGGCGGGTACGACGACGACATCGCGATCGTCGTCTATCGGCGACCGTACGCACCGCTGGTGATCGACCGGGTCGTCACCGCTGATCATCTCAGCGACATCCGGCACCAACTCGCGTCGTGGCTGCAGTCCGCCGCAGTCCCTGACGAGCAGGTCGCCGACATCGTGCTGTCCGTCAACGAAGCCTGCGCCAACAGCATCGAACACGGCTACCGCGAGCGTAAACCGGGCAAAGTGCGGATCGACGGCGAAAACGACGGCGCGCGAGGACATCTCACGGTTGCCGACGGTGGCTCATGGAAGCCGGCGTCCACTGACCCCGGTGTGCGTGGACGCGGGCTTCTGCTGATTCGCGCGGTGAGCGATTGGCTGGAGATGGACTGCACGCCGACGGGGACGACGGTGGATATGAGCTTCAATCTTCCGGCGTAGTCAGGGCAGCGTGGTGTGCATCAACATCACGTCGTAGGCCGACCACAGCGACAGGTTGAAGTACAGGTCTTTGCCGTTCGACCAGGGGTGGATCATCGGCGCGTAGATGCCACCGGGCATCTGGAACGACGAGACGAGCGGCTGCTCGGGACTCCACGGTCCTTCGGGTTTGGGCGCCGTACGCGCGATGACGTCGTTGTTGCCACCGTTGGTGTAGAGCACCAGATACTGCTTCAGGTAGTCGTTGTATTGCGCCGACATCTCGCCCACCGGGCCGGGGAAGATCGGTGTCGCCGCGCTCGGGTCCACCGGGACCCAGCCCCTGCCTTCGCCGTTCCAGTACTGGTACTTACCAAGATCCGGCAACGCGCCCGGCTGAACTCGGGACAGGAAGGCCGCGCCGCTGCGGCCGGGCGGGGTTCCGAACGAGTACAGGTAGCCGTCCTTGCCGGGCATGAACGCACCCATCTGAAAGTTCTCGTTACCGGGGAAGAACCGTCCGCCGGGCACGGTGTCCGCGGCGGCCAGGCGGATGCTGCCGGGGTAGACACCCCAGCTCTGACCGTTGTCCAACGAGCGCGCGATCCCCGAGTAGTTCGTCGACCATTCGCCGTCGCGGCCCCAGTTCTTGATCGACATGAAGCTCATGTACTGGGTTCGCCCGAGCGAGAGCGCCGACGTCGGAATGATTCCGGTCTCGTGCCCCGCTTTGTGGATGCTGTTGAGGACCTGCTTGGAAAGGCCCGGCGCCCACACCGGTGAGCCGGAGTACGGGTTGTTGGGCACACCGTCGGCGACGTGGATCCCGTGCGACAGGTCATGGTCCTGGCTGCGGA
>DATDLZ010000118.1:0-5380 GCA_036519055.1 Mycobacterium sp. | reverse complement strand
CCATACTCGACATCGAGTGCCGCACCTATGGCGAATACGCCGGCGACATGACGCTCGCCCCGGACCCGCCCCGCAAGTGGTGGGCGGCCGGACCCGGTGAGATGTGCATCGGGTTCACCGAAACCAAAATCAGCAAGGTACTCGCTCGCGGGAACCGTCAGGTCCCCGAAGTGGCGTACGCGGTGTGTGACCGAATCGGGCTCAAGCCCAAAGACATTGACCTGCTGGTCACCAATCAGCCCAACCGGGTGTTCCTGCGCAACTGGCGTGAAGCGCTCGAGATTCCCGAGGAACGCCACCGCGACACCTTTGACGACTGCGGCAACCTGTTCGGTGCCGGCATCCCGGTCAACCTTGATCGCGCCATCTCCGAGGGCCAACTCGACGCGGGCGACGTGATCATGATGGCTGCTTTCGCACACGCCGGTGACTTCGCCGGCGCGGCCGCTGTGCGCTGGGGAGGGCGTAACTGATGGCCGAACCCGCGCTCGGGACCTCGGTGACCGCCGAGATACTCTCATCGTTACCGCAGGCGGTTGACCCACTCGCCTTGTCGCTCAACGAAAGTCCCTTTCCGCCGCTGCCTGCGGTGCGCTCGGCGTTGGCCCACAGCCTCGACGTGGCCAATCGTTATCCGGAGTTCCTGCCCGGACAGTTGCGGCGAATGATCGCTGACCGCGTGGGGGTGGACGAGGACCAGGTCGTGCTCGGGATGGGAGCCTCGGGGGTGGCGCTGCAGGTGTTGCACGCGGTCACCCGCCCCGGTGACCGGATTGTCATGAGCACGCCGACTTTCGACGGCTACCCGATCTTCGCGGAGATGGCCCGGCTGACCCAGGTCACCGTCCCGCTCGACAGGCACGGCTATCAGGACCTGGCGGCCATGGCCGAGGCGGCGGCCGATGCGCGCGTCGTGGTGCTGTGCCGACCGCACAATCCGACCGGAACGTTGGAGCCGAGCTGGTGGGTCGAATGGTTCTTGAGCCAGATCCCCAGCGACACCGTCGTGCTGCTCGACGAGGCCTACATCGAATTCGTCGCCTCCCGGTACCGGATCGACGGGCCGGACCTGGTCCGGCAGTTCCCGAATGTTGTTGTGCTGCGGACCTTCTCCAAGGCCTATGGACTTGCCGGTTTACGGATCGGCTACGGATTCGCCGCACCCGAGTTGGCGGGCAGGCTGTGGACCATGCAGTTGCCGTTCGGCATGAGCAGCGTCAGCGTGGCTGCGGTCGCTGCGTCGTACGACGCCGAAGACCAGCTTTCGCGCCGCATTCGCCGAATCACTTCGGAGCGCAACCATTTGCGGCTGCGGCTGATGGCGATGGGTGTCTACAGCATGGACTCGCACGCCAACTTCGTCTACCTACCGATGGGGCGGCGGCCCTGGAGCGAGGTCTTCACCGAGGCCGGCCTGCAGGTCCGCTGCTATCCCGATGGTGGCGCGCGGATTACCGTCGGGGACCTGCCGTCGACGCTGGCGGTGTTGTCCGCGGTGGAAAAGTCACTGACGTAGGGCCGAGGACGGCCGCGTCGCCAGCGAATCTGCGGTATGAAAGGGCGTGGCTGCATCCAGTGACCCCGGCAAACCCGACAACCGCGATCCGATCGCTGTCGCGCGGGCCAACTGGGAACGCGCCGGGTGGGGCGACGTCGCCGAAGGCATGGTCGCGGTCACGTCGGTGATGCGGGCCCACCAGATCCTGCTCGCCCGCGTCGAAACCGCGTTGCGCCCTTACGATCTGAGCTTCTCCCGATTCGAGTTGTTGCGTTTGCTGGCGTTCAGTCGCAGCGGGGCGTTGCCGATCACCAAGGCCTCCGACCGGCTGCAGGTGCACGTCACCAGCGTCACGCACGCTATTCGCCGCCTCGAGGTCAACAAGCTGGTGCAACGAGTGCCGCACCCGACCGACGGCCGAACCACGCTGGTGCAGATCACCGACCTGGGCCGCTCGACCGTCGAGGACGCTACCGTCACGCTCAACGAGCAGGTGTTCTCCGATATCGGGATATCCGACGGTGAGTCGCAGGCGCTGGTGTCGTCGATCGAGACCCTGCGGCAGAACGCCGGCGACTTCTAGTCGATCACCGACGGCACTGGGATCGTCGCCGTAACCGTCGTCCCAGAGCCCGGCCGCGATCGAATGTTCAGCCGGCCGCCGACCAACTCCGCGCGCTCGGCCATCGACAGCACGCCGTAGCCGCCCATCTCGTCGCCACCCAGTGGATTCTCGAAGGTGTCGAAACCTATTCCGTTGTCCACGATTTCGAGTCGAGCGGTGTCGTCGTCCAGCGCGAAGCGCAGCCGGGCCACCGAAGCGTTGGCGTGCTTGACGATGTTCTGCAGGCCTTCTTGAGCGATCCGGTAGAGCGCGATCTCGATGTGCTCGGGCAACCGGACGTCGGCCAGTTCGAGCTCCATGTCCAAGTCCGGTATCGACCGGGCGAGGCTGGCCAGCCCACCCGCCAGGCCCAGATCGTCGAGCACGGGTGGGCGCAGCCCGCTGATCGCCGCGCGGGCTTCGCCCAACGTCAAGCCGACCAGTGCTCGGGCCTCGGCAAGCTGAGTGGAGGCCTCGGTGGGATCGTCGCCGACGGCGCGCGCTGCCGCGTCGAGCCGGTAAGACAGCGTGATCAGACGCTGCGAGATGCCGTCGTGGATATCGCCTGCGACGCGTCGGCGTTCGATTTCCTGGGCCTCGATCACCTGCTCGACGAACAGTTCGTGAGCCCGCTCTCTGGCCACCAGCTGCCGGTGCAACCGGGCCTGATGCATGGCGCCGGCGATCAGCCGGCCGATCACGCGCAGCAGCTCGACGTCGCCCTCGGTGAATTCGCGGCGAGCGACCGTATGCACGTTGAGCACGCCGACCAGCCCGCCGGGATCGGTTTCCATCGGCATCGAGACCATCGAGGTGAAGTCGCGTCCGCGCAGCGACTGGATCGGCAGGTACCGCGGATCGGCTTCCTTGTCGTGGGTGATGACGACGGGCTTACGATGTCGGGCCACCCAGCCGGAAATGCCGGATCCCAACGGCAGCCGGATCTTTCCCACTTGGCCGTCGAACGGCGGCGTGGCACCGGCGAGGGTGAGCGAGCGGTCGCTGTCGTCGAGCACGTGCACGAAACATACGTCGGTTCCGGTGGCCGCGGTGATCATCCGCGCCGCGGCGGCGGCCAGCGGTCCCACACCCGGCCCGCTCGAGGCGGCCTGGATGAGTTCCCGCAGCAGCACTAATTCCCGATCAGTGTCGACGAGATCGCGCATGGCGTGCGAGCCGCGGGCGCCGCTGTCGGGTGCGGTGGTCACTGGTAGATGCCCTCGCGCAGCGCGGTGGCCACCGCACCGGTGCGGTCGTTCACCCCGAGCTTGCGGTAGATCGCGCGTAGATGACTTTTGACCGTCTCCTCGCCGATCACCAGCTTGTTGGCGATCCCGCGGTTGGACAGCCCGTTGACCATGCACGACAGGATTTCGCTCTCACGCTGCGTCAGCCCCTGCCGGGCGCCGGGCCAGAATTCGTCCCGCTGCATGCGGGCCGCGGTGTCGGCCGCGCGCGCCGCCATCCCCGGGTCGATAACGGTGTCGCCGTGATGGGCCAATTCCAGCTGGCGCACCAACTCGTCACCGTTGATGCTTTTCAGCAGGTATCCGCTCGCACCCACCCGCAGCGCCTGATACAGGTACTGCTCGTCGTCATAGACCGAGAGCATCACGACCTTGCGGTGCGCGTCGCGCTCGCGCAGCGACTTGCACAGGTCCAGTCCGCTGGAGCCCTGCATGCGCACATCGCACAGCACCACGTCGGGCTGCAGCTCGTCGACGACCTCGACGGCGCGATCCGCGCCGACCGCCTGGCCGACCACCTGCACCCGGTCCTTGAACGCGGCCAGCATCGCCTTGAGTCCTTCGATGACCATCTCGTGGTCATCGACGAGGACAAGTCGTACCGGGGCCGCCATGGCACCACAGTATGCAAGTTGGTCACGCGAATCCCCCTAATGGGGGAGGCTGGGCGACCCCGGTTCGGGGCACCCTGTGGGCGTGCGAGCCAAGGGGCAGACCCGTGAAGCCCGCAGTTTTTGGTGGGATCGGGAAACGCAGACGGAAGCCGATGTTCTGCGCGCGGTGATCTTCGACGCCGACACCGCGCTTCCCGGCGTCGAACATGACGGTCCCGGGACCGATCTCGTCGATGCGGTGATGAGCCTGTTCGTCGCGGGCATCTGGGTCAGCGTGGTGAGCACCCGGCCACGGGCCGAGGTCGAAACGCAGGTGCGGCAACTTCTCGGTGACGGTCTCGTTGAGACCATCGTGACCATCGACGACTTACCCGAACCCGACACGGCCCTTGCTCGCAGCGGCGAGCTGTACCGGCTGGCCTTGTGGGAGCTCGGAATAACGCCGCGGGCCGCGCTGGCCGTCACTGGCTCGGGTTGTGCCTTGCGCACGTCGGCGGCCGCGGGGCTGCCTGCTGTATTCGTTGACAAGAGCCTGTTATCGGCGGCCAGTTGTCAGCAAGCGCACCGCCGCTGGTGGATCCGTCAGGCCGCCTAGCTCGGCGACGATGCTCAGCTGCGCAGCGTCTCGATGATGGCGCTGAAGTCCTTGTCGGCGTTGGTCGTTGCGAACTTCGCGTAGATGTCGGCGGCGTGGCTACCCAGTGGCGCGGCTGAGCCGGTCGAGTTGACCGCATCCATCGCCAGCCCGAGGTCTTTGTTCATCAGCGCGGTGGCGAAGCCGGGTTTGAAGTCGTTGTTGGCCGGCGAGGTCGGCACCGGGCCGGGCACCGGGCAGTTGGTGTGTACCGCCCAGCAGTTTCCGGTCGCGCCGGTGATGACGTCGAACAGCGACTGCGCCGACAGCCCGAGCTTTTCGGCCAGCACGAATGCTTCGCCGATCGCGATCTGATGCACGGCCAGCACCATGTTGTTGCAGACCTTGGCGGCCTGGCCGGCGCCGCTCGCGCCGCAGTGAATGATCTTGCCCGCCATCGGCTCCAGCACCGGACGGGCCAACTCCAGCGCCTCGTCTTCGCCACCGACCATGAACGCCAGCGTGCCGGCGACAGCGCCCTTGACCCCACCGGAGACCGGTGCGTCGAGCTGGGCCACGCCGTGCGAACCCGCCAACGCGTGGACTTCGCGGGCGTCCTCGACGGAAATGGTTGAGCTGTCGATGAATAGCGCGCCTTCACCGGCCGCCGGCAGGATCTCGGCGTAGCAGCGTTTGACCGCCTCGCCGTGCGGGAGCATCGTGATGACGACGTCCGCCCCGGCGACCGCATCCACACCGCTGTCCAACACCACGACACCGTGGCCGGCAGCGGCTTCGGCGGCCACCGGCACCGGGTCGAAGCCCCGCACGGTGTGGCCGGCG
>DATDLZ010000117.1:0-9041 GCA_036519055.1 Mycobacterium sp. | reverse complement strand
GCGGGCCCGCCTTCAAGCGCGGCCTTAGCGACACGATCAGAGACGAGGCGCGCGCCGTCCCGGGCGGACGCTTCGGACTACTCCGGCGCTGTGGGATGACGCTCGCGGTGCGGATGGCGCCGTTCGACACCTGAGCACGTTTCTGGGCGCAGATATTGGTCCAAGGGTCATGGTTCACCGCTGCCGGATCCCACCGCGTCGCTCAACGACTTGAAGCCGCCCGCGCGCAACCGCTCGGCGAGGCCGTCGTGAATGTGCTTGGCCCACAAGCCTCCGCCGTAGATGAAGCCGGTGTAGCCCTGCAGCAACGACGCTCCCGCGGTGATCCGGTCCCAGGCGTCGTCGACGGTCTCGATGCCACCGACGCTGATCAGCGCCAGTCGGTCACCGACCCGGCCGTACAGCCGCCGTAGCACCTCGCCGGCCCGGTGGGTCAGCGGTGGCCCGGAGATGCCGCCGCTACCCAGTTGGTCCACGCCCGGTGTGCGCAGCCCTTCTCGCGACACCGTGGTGTTGGTGGCGACGATGCCGGCCAGGCCGAGTTCGACTGCCAGGTCGGCGATGTCGTCGATATCGGTGTCGGCGAGGTCGGGTGCGATCTTGACCAGTACCGGAGCCGCGGTCACGGCCAGAACCGCGGACAGGATCCCGCGCAGCGCCTCGACCGTCTGCAGGTCGCGCAGTCCGGGTGTGTTCGGCGAGCTGACATTGACCACCAGGTATGCGGCGTGCGGCCCGACCTGTCGGGCGCTGGTCCGGTAGTCGTCAGCGGCGTCGGCGGGCGCCGTGATTTTGGTCTTGCCGATGTTGACCCCGATCGGAACGTCGGGGCGATGCCGGGCCAGTCGGGCGGCCAATGCGGCGGCGCCGTGGTTGTTGAAGCCCATCCGGTTGAGCAGGGCGCGGTCGGCAGGCAGCCGGAAGAGACGAGGGGCGGGGTTACCCGGTTGCGCCTGCGCGGTGACCGTGCCGACTTCGGCGTAGCCGAAACCCAGTGCGCCCCAGGCGTTAAGCCCGGTGCCGTCTTTGTCGAAGCCGGCGGCCAGGCCCAGCGGCCCGGGGAAGTGCACCCCGAATACCGTACTGGCCAGCACCGGGTCGATCGGCGCCAGTCGACGGCTCAGTTGGCGCCGGACCGGCGCAGCGGCCGTGGCGCCGCGTAACCCGGCGAACACCAGTGTGTGGATGCGTTCGGCGGATACCAGGAACAGCAGCCGGCGCAGCGAGGCGTACATCGCGGGACTCTCGCCACGCGGCAGATCCGCCGTCACAGGTCCGGCTGGTCCGGTCGGGTATTGTCAGCGCGCTCTGCGCGAGATTTCTTGCGGCGCAACAGGACCCGTCTACTTCCGTCGGTGTAGAGCCGTACCCGGGTCAATTCCCAGCCGCGGTACTCCGCTTCGATGGACAGCCTCGTCGAGGCGCTGAGCCTGGTTACCTCGGGTGGCAGACGCAACGGCGCCCATTCGTACTCGTCGGACAATTCGGTGTCCCAGCCCGTCGGCAGCCTGCCGTGCCGTGCCGCCGTCAACGTGGGCCTGTCGCCGCGTGTTCGATGATCTGTACGCCCCCACCTGCGCCGGACACGACGTACAACGTGCCCGCGCGATCGTCGAAGGCGAGCGTGTCGGGTTGCCGCACCGTTGGGTACCGTACCTTTTCCAGTGGTATTCCGGTTGACAGATCGTAACCAATAACCATATTCGCCGACGTCTGCGAAACCCAGGCCAGCCCGCGGGATCCGGCCACGCCGTACGGAGATTCCGGGACCGGATAGGCCTGACGCAGGATCAGCGGGTCGACTCCGAACACCAACAGCTGACCGCCCCGGGTGTCGGCCACCAGCAACCGGCCCGCCGGATCGGCCGTCATGCTGGTGGCGCCCTGGCCGGCGCGCAGCGACTGTCCGATCTTGCCGTCGGCGCCGACCGTGATGACCGAGGTCTGCCCGCGATCCAGGACGGCGACGGTATTGCCTTGGGCCGCAAGCGAATCGATGCGCGCGTGGACACTCATCCGAGCGACGTCGGTGGCGCCGGGTTTCAGCGTGTACAGCGTCCCGTCGGCGGCACCGAGCACCAGCGCGCCGTCGGAGCGGCGGGTGATCGCGGTGAAGTCGACGTTGTCGGCGTCGCGGACGCTCACCCGGGTCGCGCGGCCGGCCGTCAGATCGACAACGAAATACCCACCGCGGCCGGATAAATAGGCCGTGCCGTCGTTGTCACCGGCCAGTGCGGTCGCCGGGCCGGGCAGATCAACGACCCGCTGAGATGTTTGCTGGAAGCCCAGCAGCGTGAGGCTCGACGGTGAAGTGGAGGTAGGCCCGGGAGCGACGATCGCCAGTTGCGAGGTGTGGCCGTCGAATATCGCCGTCTGGGGTGCGCCAGCCAGCGGGCGAACCACACCCGCCGGGGCATGCGACAGCGGAGGGGATTCGGCCGCCCGCGCCGGCGCGATCGTGGGTACGTCCTTGTCCAGGGTTTTGCCCGCACACCCGGCCACAAGTAGCAGGGAAAGCAGCAGGCCAATGGCCTGCCGGCGAGGGATGTTCTCGCCATGTTTGCGGAATACGGGCACGGGGTAACTCTCGGGTGCTCAGGGGGCTAGCCGGTGTAGAGGGGTGGTCCGAATGGGGTTCGATCCTATGGAACATTGTCGGGTATGGCTTCGGCCATCCGGGGTTGGCCGGGATACGCCGCGCGGTATGGTCGCCCTATGAGCGTTGCCGAAGACGGCCAATTCTCAGACGGAGAGTTTGCTATCGAAGACATGTGGTTGGGCTTCTTCTCCACCAAGATCCTGGCCAGCGGTTTTGGTCAGGTCGGCGACGGCCGAAGCTTCGCGTTCTGCATCGAAGGTCAGAAGCTGCTGGTCGAGGTGTATCGGCCGCGGCTCAAAGGTCCGGTCCCGCAGCCCGAAGACGTTGTCGCCACGGCCCGGCGCAATATCGTCGATGTCGACATCACCGACCAGCGCAGCCTGGGCGCGGCGGTCCGCGACGCGGTTGCCCTGGCCGACGCGTCCAAGTAGTTCGACCGCACGGCTGTTTGGCATAGCCACCCGGTACGGTCGTCGTCGTGCATGCGGTTCCGGCGATGTCGTGGTGGCAGGTTGTCGTATTGGCCGTAGTGCAGGGCTTGACCGAGTTCCTGCCGGTGTCCTCGTCAGGGCACCTGGCGATCGTGTCGCGGCTCTTCTTCGCCGGCGATGCCGGTGCGTCGTTCACTGCCGTAACGCAATTGGGCACCGAGGCCGCGGTGCTGGTGTATTTCGCCCACGACATCGTGCGGATCCTCAAAGCGTGGTTCAGCGGCCTTCGCGCCGCCGCCCATCGCACGGCCGATTACTGGCTCGGTTGGTACGTCATCATCGGAACCATCCCGATCTGCGTGCTGGGTCTGTTCTTCAAGGACGAGATCCGTTCGGGCGTGCGCAACCTCTGGGTGATTGCGACGGCGCTGGTGGCGTTTTCGGCGGTGATCGCCTTGGCCGAGCGCATCGGACGGCAGAGCCGCGACGTCGAGCAGCTGACTTGGCGCGACGCCGTCGTCGTGGGCATCGCCCAGACGCTGGCGCTGGTGCCCGGAGTCTCGCGGTCGGGCGCCACCATCAGCGCCGGCCTCTTCCTCGGTCTCGAGCGGGAGTTGGCCGCCCGGTTCGGCTTCCTGCTGGCCATTCCGGCGGTGTTCGCGTCGGGTTTGTTCTCGCTGCCGGATGCTTTCCGTCCGGTTTCAGAGGGTATGAGCGCGACCGGACCGCAACTGGTCGTGGCCATTGTGATCGCCTTCGTGGTTGGCCTGGCCGCGGTGGCATGGTTCCTGCGGTTTCTGGTGCGCCACAGCATGTATTGGTTCGTCGTCTACCGGGTGGCGGCCGGCGCCGCCGTGCTGATCCTGCTGGCCACCGGGGTGGTGAGCGCGACGTGACCGTCATTCTTCTGCGCCACGGCAGGTCGACGTCCAACACCGCGCACGTGTTGGCCGGCCGTTCCGAAGGCGTCGAGCTCGACGACAAGGGCCGCCAGCAGGCCGCGGAATTGGTCGATCGGATCGGCGATCTGCCGATAAAGGCTGTGGTGTCTTCGCCGCTGGTGCGTTGTCGAAGCACCGTAGAGCCGCTCGCTGCCGCACTGGGTGTCGAGCCGAGCGTCGACGAGCGGTTCGCCGAGGTCGACTACGGCGAATGGACCGGTCGCAAACTCGGCGATCTGTTCAAGGAGCCGCTGTGGTCGGTGGTCCAGGCCCATCCCAGCGCAGCGGTGTTTCCCGGCGGCGAAGGGTTGGCCGAGGTGCAGACCCGCGCCGTCGCCGCGGTTCGGGAGCACGACGCGCGGCTGGCAGAGGAGCACGGCGGCGACGTGCTCTGGCTGGCTTGCACTCACGGCGATGTGATCAAGGCGGTTCTCGCCGACGCGCTCGGCTTGCATCTGGATGGCTTCCAGCGCATTTCCGCCGACCCCGCATCGGTCAGTGTGATCCGTTACACCAAGCTTCGCCCGTTCGTGCTGCATGCCAACCACACCGGCACGCGGCTGACGTCCGCGTTGACGGCTGCTCCGCCGCCCGAAGGTGACACAGCGGCCGACGATGCTGTCGTCGGCGGCTCCACCGACTAAGTCGTCGTCCAAGCGCGTTGTGCCCAGGATTTACGACTCCGCTGCAACTGCCGGTATTTTGGACTTGCTATGTCTCGTGCGATCCACGTCTTCCGCTCACCCGACCGATTCGTCGCCGGGACCGTTGGCCAGCCCGGAAATCGCACGTTCTATCTGCAGGCCGTCCACGACGCCCGGGTGGTGTCGGTGGTGCTGGAAAAGCAGCAAGTGGCGGTGCTCGCCGAGCGGATCGACGCGCTGCTGGTCGAGGTCAATCGGCGGTTCGGCACGCCGGTTCCGCCGGAGACCGGCGAGGTTGAAGACCTCAGCCCGCTGATCACACCGGTCGATGCCGAATTCCGGGTCGGGACCATGGGTCTGGGCTGGGATTCCGAGGCGCAAACCGTGGTGGTCGAACTGCTGGCCGTCAGCGACACCGAGTTCGACGCGTCGGTGGTGCTCGACGACACCGACGAGGGTCCAGACGCTGTGCGGGTGTTCCTGACGCCGGAGTCAGCGCGCGAGTTCGCCACCCGGTCCAATGCCGTCATTTCCGCGGGCCGTCCGCCGTGCCCGCTGTGCGATGAACCACTGGACTCCGACGGCCACATCTGCGCGCGAACTAACGGCTACCGGCGCAGCGCGCTGCTCGGGCCGGACGATGACGCAGAGGCCTGACGATCGCGAGGTCCTGCGCAGCGGTGAGCTGACGGTCCTGGGACGCATTCGCTCGGCGAGCAACGCCACCTTTCTGTGCGAGGCCACCCTGGATCACCACACCGTGCACTGCGTGTACAAGCCGATATCCGGTGAGCAGCCGCTGTGGGATTTTCCCGACGGCACCCTGGCCGGCCGCGAGCTTGGCGCCTACCTGGTCTCGGCGCATCTGGGCTGGAACATCGTGCCCTACACCATCATTCGGCACGGGCCAGCCGGCGCGGGAATGCTGCAGCAGTGGGTAGACCAGCCCGGAGATACGCCTGATTCAGATCCCGGGCCCGAGCTGGATCTGGTCGACCTGGTTCCGGCCGACCGATGCCCGCGCGGCTATCTTCCGGTGCTGCGCGCCTACGACTACGCCGGCGACCCGGTCGAGCTGGTGCACGCCGACGACATTCGACTCTGGCGCATGGCGGTATTCGACGTGTTGGTCAACAACGCGGATCGCAAGGGCGGTCACGTGCTGCGGGGCGTGAACGGCGACGTCTACGGCGTCGACCACGGAGTGTGCCTGCACGTCGAAGACAAGCTGCGCACGGTGCTGTGGGGGTGGGCCGGCAAGAAGATCGACGACGACACGTTGAAGAAGGTGTCCTGCCTGGTCGACGGGCTGGGCGACTCGCTCGGGGATGCGCTGGCCGACCACATCACCAGCGCCGAGATCGCGGCGCTGCGGCTGCGCGCCCGCATCCTGCTCGCGCACCCGGTGATGCCCGGCCCGGACCGGCACCGCCCGATTCCCTGGCCCGCGTTCTAAGGCGCTCGATGCCACGATCCCTGACGCTTTCGCTCGACGCCCCCGTCGGCGTAGAGGAAATCCTGGCGGCGTTCGGCGACGAGCAGTACTGGCAGGCCAGGTTGGCCGCCTTCGACGGCGGCACCGCCACATTGAACGGCCTGACGGTCGGCGACGACGGGTCGGTTACCGCAGCCCTCACGGTCAGCCTGTTCGCTAATCGGCTCCCCAAGGTGGTCGCCGCATTGACGCCCGGCGATCTGGAGATGGCCCGCACCGAGACGTGGCACCCGACCGGCGACGGCCAGGCGCGCGGTGCGATCGAGGTGGCGGTTCCCGGCGCGCCGGTGTCCGCGATCGGGAAGGTGATGTTGGTCTCGCTGGCGACCGGTGCTCGGCTGGACTTCAGCACCACCGTGCGAGTGAACATCCCGCTGGTGGGCGGTCAGGTCGAAAACTTCATCGTCAGCCGGCTCGGCGACGAGATCGGCGCGGTGCAGCGCTTCACCGACAACTGGATCGTGGCGCACCGCTGACCCCACCTTGCGTCGTGGATGGCATGACGGACCGCGCCCGTCGGTGATACTGGACCGGTGACCACCGAGCCCCTCAGCGACGCGGCGCTGGCCGCCAGCCTTGCCGAAGAGGCCGGAAAGCTGTTGCTGACGGTGCGCGATCGGGTCGGTTTCGACCACCCGTGGCTGCTCGGGGATGAGGGCGACAGCCAGGCCAACGCGCTGTTGCTCAGGCGACTGCACGCCGAGCGCCCGGGCGACGCGGTGCTCAGCGAAGAGGCCTACGACGACTTGAACCGATTGCGGGCCGACCGGGTCTGGATCGTCGACCCGCTGGACGGAACACGCGAATTCTCCTGGGAGGGGCGCGAAGACTGGGCCGTGCACGTGGCGCTGTGGCAGCGCCACGGTGGGCCCAACGGAGCGATCACCGACGCAGCCGTCGCCTTGCCGGCGATGGGGGAGCTGCATCGCAGCGACACCGTCAGCCCGCCCACGACAACGCATTCCGGGCCGATCCGGATCACCGCGAGCTCCAACCGGCCGCCCGCCGTGCTGTACCACCTGGCCCGCCAGCTCGACGTCGAATTCGTCCGAATCGGTTCGGCCGGAGCGAAAGCCATGTCGGTGGTGCGCGGCGACGCCGACGCCTACATCCATGCCGGCGGCCAGTGGGAGTGGGACTCGGCTGCTCCGGCGGGCGTGATCCTGGCGGCGGGCATGCACGCCTCGCGGCTGGACGGCTCGGAGATGATCTACAACCGTCCCGACCCGTATCTGCCCGACTTCCTGATGTGTCGCGCCGAACTAGCGGATCTGTTGCTGGGTGCCATCCGGCTGGCGAGCTAGCTGACGCTTTACAGTCGACGGTATGCAATCCTGGCCCGCCGCACCGATACCGGCGTTGCCGGGACGCGGCCCGGAGCTGCGGCTGTACGACACCTCTGACCGCCAGGTGCGCCCGGTTGCGGCCGGGCCGACCGCCACCATGTACGTCTGCGGGATCACGCCGTATGACGCCACCCATCTCGGCCACGCCGCGACCTATCTGGCGTTCGATCTGATCCACCGGCTGTGGCTGGACCTCGGACACGACGTGCACTACGTGCAGAACGTCACCGACGTCGACGATCCACTGTTCGAGCGGGCCAATCGCGACCGCATCGACTGGCGCGATCTCGCCGCCCGCGAGGTCGCGCTGTACCGCGACGACATGACCGCACTGCGGGTGTTGCCGCCACGCGAATACGTGGCGGCAACCGACACGGTGGCCGAGGTCGTCGAGCTGGTCGAGAAAATGCTGGCCTCCGGGGCGGCGTACGTCGTCGACGACGCCGAATTCCCCGACGTGTACTACCGCGCCGACGCCACGCCGCAGTTCGGCTACGAGTCCGGCTACGACCGCGACACCATGCTGACGCTGTTCGCCGAACGCGGCGGCGACCCGGACCGGTCCGGCAAATCGGACCAACTCGACGCGTTGCTGTGGCGCGCCGAGCGGCCGGGGGAGCCGAGTTGGCCGTCGCCGTTCGGGCCCGGCCGGCCGGGTTGGCACGTCGAGTGCGCGGCGATCGCGCTCAGTCGGATCGGCAGCGGCCTGGACATCCAGGGCGGCGGCAGCGACCTGATCTTCCCGCACCACGAATTCACCGCAGCGCACGCCGAATCCGTCAGCGGCGAAAGGCGTTTCGCGGCGCACTACGTGCACGCGGGGATGATCGGCTGGGACGGCCACAAGATGTCCAAGAGCCGCGGCAACCTGGTGCTGGTGTCAGGTTTGCGTGCCGAGGGTGTGGATCCCGCCGCCATCCGACTGGGCCTGCTGGCCGGGCACTACCGGGCCGACCGCGACTGGGGGCCGCAGGTGCTAGACGACGCCAACACGCGGCTGCAGCGGTGGCGAACCGCCACCGGACTGCCCGCCGGGCCGGACGCAGCCGACCTGATCGCCCGGCTGCGCCAGTATCTCGCCGATGACCTCGATACGCCCAAAGCGCTTGCTGCACTGGATGGTTGGACTACCGATGCGCTGGAATACGGTGGCCATGACGCCGAGGCGCCGCATGCGGTCGCCGCGGCAGTGGATGCGCTGCTTGGAGTGGAACTGTCGTCACCGCGGCACTCAGAGGTAGGATGCCGCCATGACGTCAGTTGACTCGAAAGTCGTATTCATCACCGGCGGCGGCCAGGGAATCGGGGCTGAGGTGGCCCGCCGGTTGCACGCCAAGGGCGCCAAGCTGGTGCTGACCGACCTGGACGCGGCGGCGCTGGCCGAAAGGTCCGCCGAGTTGGGCGGCGACGAACACGTCTTGACCGTGGTTGCCGACGTCCGCGATCTCGCCGCTATGCAGGCGGCGGCCGCAAAGGCCGTCGAGAAGTTCGGCGGCATCGACACCGTCGTCGCCAATGCCGGTATCGCCAGCTACGGCTCGGTGCTGCACGTCGACCCGGACGCGGTCAAGCGGGTGCTGGACGT
>DATDLZ010000116.1:0-2578 GCA_036519055.1 Mycobacterium sp. | reverse complement strand
GACCTGGCAGCGCAGCGCGATCGCGTGCACCGGTTCGTCGTCGGGCGCCGAAACACTGATGCGCGCGGTCAGTATCGGCACTGCCGCGTAGGGCTCGGGCACCACGTCGAGGACGGTGAACGCCAAGCCGGTCGCCCGGGTGGTGGGTCCGGTCATCGGACCTGCTCTGTACTGCGGGCGGCCAGCTGATCGAAGAAGGCGTCGATGAACTCGCGGGCGTCTTGGCCACCATCGAAGCCGCGCCACAACATCCGCAGGCCGCCGATGAACTCGTAACACGCGTCGATGGGGACCAGATAGCAATCGGGTTGTTCGTCCTCGCGCACTCGCACCAGCAACGCCTCGACGTCGTCGGCGAGCAGGCCTACCCGGGGGTCGGCCGAGTTGATCGCGGTCCACGCCTCGAGGTCGAGGTCGGATTCGGTTGCCCCCGCCGGTCCCGGGTAGAACGCGACGGTGCGATCCAGCGCCGAGTTGCGGAAGAAGAACGCCAGGCCGACCGGGATCTGCAGCGCTTCCCAGGTGCGGCGATCAAGCGCGAAGTCGGGAAATGACAGATATCGGTCCGGGACCGCCCGGTATCGCAACTGCGCGTGGCCGTCGGTGAACAACAGATAACAGCCGCGGCATACGCACATTAGTTGCCGCCCAGCCACATTCACCACGTGCTGGTGTTGGTCGGCGATGGCCTCGGAGCACATCTCGCACCGCTCCCCAGCAGGTTGTGGTGCCCGCCGGTTGCTGGTGATTCGGGTTAGGACGTCGTAGGGGCTGGTCATGCCGACGCACCGATCGGCTCAGCCGGCACCGCCAGGGACAGCACGCCGTCGCGCACCAGCAGCGGGATGGGATCGAGATGGCGCTGCGCGCCGTCATCCAGACCCGCCCCGGCGTGCACGACGTCGAAATGCGCATGACAGCGTGGACATCGCAGCACCGGATCGCCGCCCGCGGCTCGTCGGTGCAGCGCCGCCCCGGCCAGAGATCCATCGCAGGCCGGGCAGTGGTCACGGTAGGCGTACAACTGGTCGCCGACCCGGCAGGCCAGCACCACGACGCCGGCGACCGAGAAGCCGCCGACCTCACCGGCAGCCAGGTCGGCCAGGTCGGGCACCGGATGCCAGGAGGCTCCGCTGTTAGGCTGCGCCCTGGAATGAACCTGAGCCAGCAGCGATTCCGCTGGGATCACCGCTGCCGCGGCTTCGGGGGTCACCAGTTCAATCGACGAAATCTCCGGTGCGGCAGCCCGAATCGCATCCTCGACAGCAAGCTCCAGTGTCACCGCCGATGATGGGCAACTCTTACAGCTACCGGCGAACTGCAGCTGCACGGTGTCGCCAACGATGTCCAGCAGGTGCACATCGCCGCCGTGCGAGCCCAGATACGGCCGGACCTGGTCGAGTGCGTCGGAAACCCGGCGATGCACGTCGTGCGGGTGCAGGCCGTGGACAAGCAGCAGGCTGGCCACTAAGTCGTCGGCGGCCAGGCGGTCCAGCATGCCGGCGTCCGCCTGATCACCGATTGTGGCCACAATTCGCGCCAGGCCCGCGCCGTAGAGCTCGACTACCTCGCGAACCAACTGTTCAGCGCGCTCACGCGCGACCGTCCCGCCGGCCGACGTCGCATCCAACAGCGTCTGGATCCGATCGCCCGCCGAGCGCCACAGCGCGTCCCCCTCCAACTCCTCGGGGCGATCAGCCATAAATCACTCCCCGGTCGCTGCTTGCGTCGGTGAGTGCAGCCGCTCCAGCGTCTTGCCCTTGCCCAGATACATGTGCACGCCACAAGGCAGGCAGGGGTCGAAGCTGCGCACCGTGCGCATGATGTCGATGCCCTTGAAGTGCTCCCGGTCGTTCTCCTCGAAGATCGGCTGTCCTTGCACCGCGTCCTCGTAGGGGCCTGGCGTGCCAAAGCTGTCGCGCGGGTTGGCATTCCACGGGGTGGGCGGGTACGGGTGGTAATTGGCGATCTTGCCGTCCCGGATCACCATGTGGTGGCTCAAAACGCCGCGTACCGCCTCGGTGAATCCGCAGCCGATTCCCTCCTTGGGCACGTCGAACTTCTCCCAGGTCTTGGTGCGACCGGCCCGAATTTCCGCGAGTGCTTTTTCGGCGAAGTGCAACGCGCACGCCGCCGCATAGGCCTGGAAATAGGTCCGCGCCCGGTCGCGCTCGATGGTGTTGGACCCGTGCTGGGGGATCTTCCACTCGAATTCGACCGGCCCCTTGAGCGCAGTCTTGGGCAGGTTGATCTGGACCGAATGGCCGGTGGATTTGACGTAGCCGATGTCGACCAGGCCCGCCAGCGCTGTCGACCATAGCCGGGCCAACGGGCCGCCGCCGGTGTCCAGAGCCAGATGATCCTTGCCGTCGAACCAGCGCGGCGACATCACCCAGCTGTATTTGCCGCCGTCCATGTCCCGTTTCTGCGGGTGCGGGTTGGTGTGCTGGTTCCACGGATGGCGCCGGTCGACCGGATTACCCAGCGGGTCCGTCTTGACGAACATCTCCTGTTCATTCCAGTCGTCGTAATACGAACTGCCCAAAAGGATTCGGATACCCAGGTTGATGTCGACCAG
>DATDLZ010000115.1:0-4468 GCA_036519055.1 Mycobacterium sp. | reverse complement strand
AGTAGGCGAGTGCTGATGCCGACCAGCAGCTCAACGAGCAGCGACTCCTTGTTGGGGAAATGCCGATAGATCGCCGGGCCGCTGACCCCCGCTGCGGCGCCGATGTCTTCCAGCCGCACCGCCAGAAACCCGCGCTCGGCGAACAGCCGCTCCGCGGCGGCCAGCAATTGCAGGCGGCGGTCCGATTTGCGGCGGCTGCGGGGGTTCGGTGCCGCCGTGTCGTCATTACGCTCGACCGGAGCGGACGCTGCCATCGCGCCTCCCTAGACACTTCGGTTAATCACCACTAACATAGCACGAGTTAGTCACCATTAACCGAAACTGGCCTGCAACCGATGACCTCTCCGGCGGAAAACCGCGACGCGCACACCGCGCTCGTCGCACAGTTGCGCGACAAGCTGGCCACGGCCGCGCTGGGTGGTTCGGAACGCTCCCGGGCCCGCCATGTCGACCGAGGCAAGCTGCTGCCCCGAGATCGCGTCGACGGGCTGCTTGACCCCGGTAGCCCGTTGCTCGAAGTCGCCCCGCTCGCGGCCGACGGGATGTACGACGACGAATGCCCCGGGGCCGGCATCATCACCGGCATCGGCAGGATCTCGGGCCGCGAATGCATGATCGTGGCCAACGATGCGACGGTCAAAGGCGGCACGTACTACCCGATTACCGTCAAAAAACACCTGCGCGCTCAGGAGATCGCGAGCCAGAACCGGCTGCCCTGTATCTATCTGGTCGACTCCGGTGGCGCCTTCCTGCCCCGCCAAGACGAGGTCTTCCCCGACCGCGATCACTTCGGCCGGATCTTCTACAACCAGGCCAATCTCAGCGCGCAGGGCATCCCGCAGATTGCGGCAGTGTTGGGATCGTGCACGGCCGGCGGCGCCTACGTTCCCGCCATGAGCGACGAGGCAGTGATCGTTCGCAACCAGGGCACCATCTTTCTCGGCGGCCCGCCGCTGGTGAAGGCGGCCACCGGGGAAGTCGTATCGGCCGAGGATCTTGGTGGCGGAGAACTGCATTCGAAGATCTCCGGTGTCACTGATCATCTCGCCCACGACGACCGCGACGCGCTACGCATCCTTCGGCGCATCGTCTCGACGCTGGGGCCGCGCCAGCCGCGGATCTGGGATGTGTCGCCCACGGTTGATCCGATTGCCGATCAATCAGAGCTCTATGACGTAGTCCCCGTCGACCCCCGGATTCCCTACGACGTGCACAACGTCATCACCCGGCTCGTCGACGGTGGCGAATTCGTCGAATTCAAAGCCGAATACGGCAGCACCCTGGTCACCGGATTCGCCCATATCCACGGCCACCCGGTCGGCATCGTCGCCAACAACGGGGTGCTGTTCTCCGAATCCGCCGTCAAGGGTGCGCATTTCATTGAGCTCTGTGATAAGCGGATGGTGCCGCTGCTGTTCTTGCAGAACATCTCCGGGTTCATGGTAGGCCGCGACTACGAGGCCGGCGGCATCGCCAAACACGGGGCCAAGATGGTGACCGCAGTGGCCTGCGCGCGGGTGCCCAAGCTCACGGTCGTCATCGGCGGGTCCTATGGCGCAGGCAACTACTCGATGTGCGGGCGGGCGTATTCGCCGCGCTTCTTGTGGATGTGGCCCAACGCCCGGATTTCTGTCATGGGTGGCGAGCAAGCCGCGTCGGTGCTGGCAACGGTGCGCGGAGAGATGACCGCCGAGGAGGAGGAAGCGTTGAAGGCGCCGATTCGCGCGCAGTACGAACACCAGGGCAACCCGTATTATTCGACTGCGCGGCTCTGGGACGACGGCGTCATCGATCCTGCTGACACCAGAACCGTTGTCGGCCTTGCGCTCTCGGTGACATCGACTGCGCCGGTCGACCCGGTGTCATACGGCGTCTTCCGGATGTGAGCGTGATGGGTTTCGATGCGGTTCTGGTAGCCAACCGGGGCGAGATCGCCGTCCGGGTGATTCGCACGCTCAGGGCGATGGGCATCCGGTCGGTCGCGGTGTACAGCGACGCCGACGCTAACGCGCTCCACGTCACGTCGGCGGACGTCGCGGTCGCGATCGGCCCGGCGCCCGCACGGGACAGTTACCTCAACATCGCCGCTATCGTCGACGCTGCCGTGCGCACCGGAGCTCAGGCTGTTCACCCTGGCTACGGGTTCCTCTCGGAGAACGCCGATTTCGCGGCCGCCCTGGCTGCGGCGGGAGTGACGTTCATCGGGCCGCCGGTGGGCGCCATCCAGACCATGGGCGACAAGATCGCGGCTAAGGGCACCGTGTCAGCCTTCGGTGTGCCAGTGGTTCCCGGGATCGCGCGGCCCGGCCTGAGCGACCAGGAACTAATCGAGGCCGCCGACGAGATCGGCTACCCGGTCCTCGTCAAACCCTCCGCCGGTGGCGGTGGCAAAGGCATGCGCATGGTCGAGCAGTCGGCTGACCTGCCCGCCGCACTGGTCAGCGCCCGTCGGGAATCGGCCGCCGCCTTCGGCGACGACACACTGTTCCTGGAGCGATTTGTGCTGCGCCCCAGGCACATCGAGGTTCAGGTACTGGCCGACACGTACGGCAACGTCGTGCACTTCGGCGAGCGGGAGTGCAGCCTGCAGCGCCGCCATCAGAAGGTCATCGAAGAGGCGCCGTCACCGCTACTGGACGCCGAAACGCGGGCCCGAATCGGCGCCGCCGCATGCGATACCGCCCGCAGCGTCGACTACACCGGCGCGGGCACGGTGGAGTTCATCGTCTCGGCCGACCGGCCCGACGAGTTCTTCTTCATGGAGATGAACACCCGGCTACAGGTCGAGCACCCGGTCACCGAGCTGGTCACCGGATGGGATCTGGCCGAGTGGCAGGTCCGGATCGCGGCGGGGGAGAAGCTGACCGTGAGTCAGGCCGATATTGCCTTGCAGGGCCACGCGATTGAAGCGCGGGTCTACGCTGAGGATCCGGCGCACGGCTTCCTGCCTACCGGTGGCGATGTGCTGGCAGTGGTGGAACCCGATGCGGCGGGCGTGCGGATTGACTCGGGCCTGTCGGCGGGAATGGTCGTCGGCAGCGACTACGACCCGATGCTGGCGAAAGTCATCGCGCACGGCCCGGATCGGGCCGCCGCGCTGCGAACCCTGGATCGGGCTTTGGCCGACACCGCGGTGCTCGGCGTGGTCACCAACATCGAGTTCGCCCGGTTTCTGCTGGCCGATCCCGATGTCGTCGCCGGCCGGCTCGACACCGGACTATTGGACCGTCGCGCCGGCGATTTCGTCGCGGCTCCACCCGCCGACGACCAGTTCATCGCCGCGGCGGCTTTCCGCTGGCTGCGATCCTTTCCGGGACCGGATGCCGACCTGTGGGAGCTGCCGACCGGGTGGCGAGTCGGGCGTCGAGCGCCGGTCAGCATCCGGCTGCGGGCCGGGGAACGCACCGACCACGTCCACATCTCCGGTGCGCCGGACGGCGCTGACGTCCGCATCGAAGACGGCGAAACCCGTTCGCTGCAAGCCGCTTTGACCGGCGACCAGCTGATTGTGACTCTCGACGGCCTGCGCGCCAAATACACGGTCGCGGCGGCGGACAGCAAGACATGGCTGGCCGGCGACGGCATCTTCGCGGTGCTCGAGGAGGTACGCGAAGCCCCGGTGCGCGAGGACGAAGAGCACAGCGGGGACGCCGAATTGACCAGCCCCATGCCCGGCGCCGTTGTCGCGGTGAGCGTCACCGACGGCGCTCAGGTCGAGGCGGGCGCGGTTGTCGTCACGGTCGAAGCGATGAAGATGGAGCACGCGATGACGGCACCCGTCGGGGGCGTGGTCGAGCTCCTCGTCGCCGTGGGCGACCAAGTCAAGGTGGGTCAGCCGCTGGCCCGGATTGCCGCGGACAATAACGCAACACCACAAGCAGAGGACGGCGCTCATGAGTGATTTCTTGTCGACCGGGACACTCCCGGACGAATACCAGCAGTTGGCCAAGACGGTCCGCGACTTCGCCCAGAGCGTCGTCGCGCCGGTGTCCGCACGGCACGACGCCGAACACTCCTTCCCCTACGAAGTCGTCGCCGGCATGGCCGAGATGGGCCTGTTCGGTCTGCCGTTCCCCGAGGAGTGGGGCGGCATGGGCGGTGACTACTTCGCCCTGTGCCTGGCGCTGGAGGAGCTGGGCAAGGTCGACCAGAGCGTGGCGATCACGCTGGAGGCCGGCGTCTCACTGGGCGCCATGCCCATCTACCGGTTCGGCACCGATGAGCAGAAGCGGGAATGGTTGCCGCAGTTGGCCAGTGGTCGTGCCCTGGGCGCGTTCGGTCTGACCGAACCGGGCGGCGGCACCGACGCCGGCGCGACCAAGACCACCGCGCAACTCGACGACGGCCAGTGGGTGATCAACGGCTCGAAGCAGTTCATCACCAACTCCGGCACCGACATCACCAAGCTGGTCACCGTCACGGCCGTGACCGGCGAGCGCGACGGTAAGAAAGAGATCTCGTCGATCCT